>JANPPO010000124.1:0-17368 GCA_031428555.1 Bdellovibrionales bacterium
TCAGAATACGACGTCCAAAAACTGTCGTTGTTCCCACCCTCTTTGTTCTTCTGATAGTCAAAAGCCATAGCTTCCCCTTTTTCTCACTCCTCTTATCGTGCCGATTGGTGATTTAGTTGACTCGACAATTGGCTAAAACGCTTTTTTAGGTCTGGATAGCGAGACCTTCGGATTGGTTTTTTGCGAAGTTTGGGTTTTGCGCAGGACCTTTGGAGTATGGCTTGGGACATTGGGAGGATCGCGCGGGACTTTAGAAGTAGTGAGTGGGACTTTGGGGGTGGCGCTTATGCGAACATTTTTTTAAAAGCCAGACTTCTATTCTGTACTACTTTTGGCACCATCAGCTTGTTTAGGCTTTTTCTTCTTATTATTTCTCCTGACAAATTCAAATGCTTCCAATCGACTAAATAATTTTTTAATTCAAGAGTTCAAAAACACTGGTTTTTGAATCACATTTTTAATCATCAAACACAGCCTTAAAATGCGGACCAATTAATTTTTCTGTAGCTATATCTCGATTTAAAAACGGAAACCACCATGGAACCAAGAAAGAGCCAGAACAAAGTTCGGCTCTTTCTGCGCTTCAAATAAAGCGGCCTAAAGTTCGACCAAAAATGCTTTGTAGCCCAAGTACTTTGTATCTTGAACGTGGACCAGTCGGCACCCCGAAGACGTTAGTAATTCAATCAATTTGTTTTCGGGTAAGATTTTACCATTCCCGATCAAATGATGAATTAGCACGTTGGACTGAGCATAAAGCCATACAATTTCCGGAGTGTGTTCTCGATTGGATAGCTCGAGCTGAGGTTGTTCGAAGAACAAAAGATGAGAGCCCTTAAATTTTTCACGAAGATCTTTAAGCACATCTTTGAAGGCTTCTTCTCCTGCCGATAAAAATTCATGCAAATGTAACGAAAAGAATAACGTTTTGTCCTCAGCTTTAAAAAATGTTGTCCATTTTTTTGTATCGAGAATATTGGATTGCACCCATACGGAGTTTTTGGGGCTGTTTTTTTGAGCCCGTTCAATTTCGACTTCCGATCGATCGACTCCTCCTAATTTTAAGTGAGGATGCTTCCTAGCTAATGATTCTGTGAGACCGCTGTTAACTCCCCACTCAATTGCGCATTTGGCTTTGCTCAGCTGTAAGTTTTCTTCTAGGCTTGGCAAAAATCTTTCTGCTAACTTATAAACAGCTTCGGCGGCAAATTCTCCGTTTCTATGTACGGTTTCACCATAGTGCTCGCCTTTTAAAAGTTTATCTAAAGAAGACCAAACGGGTCCATAAGCACCAGCACGCACATCGAAAAAATTAATTGACAATTCCTGGCCGGTACCGCGGCTAAATCTCTCGACACATTTTCTGCCGAAACTTGAAAGTTTATAGACATCCGGTTTCACTTCTTCAATCAAATCTTCAACAGCCGCAATGTACTGTAACAAAGTTCGCAAGATGGTTTTGGACAATTGAAGATGTTCAGATATCTCGACGACAGATGCTGTTTCTTTAGAAAAGAGCATCTTGAAGACGCCTTGTCTGTTTAAGTGAAAAATTATTTGGGTTGCAACGTAGGATGTTGCGCGCTGATGAAACCATTGGGTAGGATCTGCACTCTTACTTTTTTCGTTGTGAAGTTGACTATCTTTTAACATAAAAATTCCTCAATATTTTGAATGTATGTACTTCTTACGTCCTGCCGAAGTTCTTTCGCCTTTTTGATGTTCGTCAAAGTGGCTTTTTCAATCGCTCCTAAAATTTTTTGCCAGACCGCCTCTTTTGAGTAGCCATTCCCACTTGCTAGCTGATGGGCGCACAAAGCTGCGCTTGAACTCGACGCTATAACATCTGGAATTACAAGTATTCCGCGATCTTGAAGAATAATTCGAGCTAGAGGTGTCACTCCAAAGTTGGAGACTTCTACAACCACTGGAGCGTTAATTCGTCGCGCTCTGTTTTCATCGATCAAACCTGAATTCGCCGCTAAAAAAAGAACATCTAAATCAAGATTCAAAATTTCATCTGCGCCCATGGATTCGTGTATGAATTCGCAGCTAGTCCTATCAATCAATTTCATATTCGGATTAAGTGCTTTCAATAATTCTTGTTGAGGCAAACCCTCTTTAGAAATTATTGACCCAGCGATATCACAAATTCCTATGATCTTTGCATTCTGTTCTGTAAGTCGATGAACTAACCCGATGCCTACCGCCCCTGCGCCTTGAATGGCAACCTTTTTGGCTTCAAGACCCCCTAAGGCCTTTGTACAAGCATGAACAGCTCCTAGAGCGGTCATATGGGAAAGGTATCCCGTCATTTCTCTGATTTTGTTGGGACAACCGGAATTTCGAGTTTGCGCAAGATGTAGCTGTGGCATTTCGAGAGCCTGATATAATGAATCCAACAACAAATCGGTAGCCCCCATGTCTTTTCCAACAACGATGTGTGTACTCAAGGGCTCGGACCATGCCTTCGCTACTTCTTTTAGAATCTTAGGTAGTTCTGGATCTTGTGGATCACATCTAAATCCTGCTTTTGCCCCACCCACCGGGTTATCATGCGCGGCTAATTTCCATGTCATAGTTTGAGCTAACTCGCAGACTTCGTCTCTAGAAACTTTGGGACCGAATCGAAACCCACCAAAAGCCAATCCATTACATAATCGATCTTGGACTAGCCAACCCTCATAGCCTCCTACTTTTACTTCCCAAACTTTTTCGGGAGAACAGGTTTGTCTTAATTTTGCTTTAGGATTTTTTTTTTCCAAACTACTTATCTCCCGAAAAGATGTTTAAGCTCCAACTTTGAAGTGGAATTGCGCGGCCCAAGTTATACAGTCGTCCACAAGGTGAAAAATTCAAGCTGCAAAGTTCCTTTGACGGCTCTGAAGCTTTCGTCAAATTTTCGAATTCCAATCTATATGGATCTTGCAGCAGTTCCTGCTTATATAAATCTGTTGGCAATAAAAAAGCTTTAACCGGCAGACCAGAAATTCCAATAGGTAAACTTTGAACGCCAATTTGCGAGAAACCGAACTTTAATGCAGTTCCCTCTACAGAGACATCGTCTGTTCCTAAGTGAATCCCGCATAAGTTCTTAGCGAATTTTTCATTACACCAATGAACCCGATGTCTCAGCATAAGAGAATGAATACCTAACTTACGAAATTTGGGGAATACAAAAGCCCGAGCAACTACAGGAAAACCTGGATCCGCAAACGAGTGATGAACTGACCTAGCGACACTGCCCAAGCCTAGAGTATGTACTCGTTTTCCAATCAACGCAGTGTATGTAAAAAAATAAGTCTCACGTAAAGATCGTTCATATTCAACGATCGACTGTGCATCATTGAAGTTTCTCCATAGATGAGAATCACCATTCTCACGAATTAAATTACGCGCTTCATCCAAAACAGAAAGATCTAATTCAGTTTTAATTGATAACTGCACTTTTTCTTTATCTATAAAGAAAAACTCGCTAAATTCTTGGTCATAGCTCCTAAGTAAATTGGATTTTTGACTTTTATTAGCTATCTTCAAACTCCAATTTTTATGTTGCGACCAAATTCAACTCCAGCCAAAATAGCTTAGATATGCTGCTAAGAGCTATATAATTTTAAATTTTTTGTCAATTTTAGCGTCAGTCTTAATAGAATCGAAATATTCTATGATATCTTCAACTAAAGGAAACAATTGAAATAAAATTTGTTCCAAGTATATACAAATAAGTGAATTTATATAATTTTATTTATTTCAGCTTTAATTTTTTTGATTCGGAATTATATTGGATGATCTAAACTATTTCTTAAAATTGCAAAATTTAATCAAGGAAAAGTTTTCCAGCTTTCGAAGCTATGGCGATTGTATGTTTTCAGTAAATGAAGATAAAGATACACCATCAATCGACGTTTGGTTCAGTTGCATGATTCATGGAGACGAAATTCAGGGACTCAGCATCATCAACTCATTTATGGAAAAGCTTTTAGAAAATGAAACAAGGCATAGGTCATCTTTCGCAATCTCCGTAGGGAATCCTAGAGCAACAATGTCGAATCAAAGATTTACAGAAAGGGACCTCAATCGTTGTTTTGGCTTGCCAATGTCATCAGAATACGAAATTAAACGGGCTCATGACCTTTTAAAATTAGCCGTAAAAACTACGGTGCTCATTGATTTTCATCAGACCGTAGAACCTTCAGAATCCGCTTTTTTCATTTTGCCAGATCAGACTCAAAATGTGCAATTTGCTTTTATGGCTAACAAGTATTTGGAGTCGCATAAAGTTATAAATTCACAGCTACCAATTATCAGTTACCCAGAAAATAATTTTGGGCCGGCTGGCAAAACCCTAATGGACATAATGCCTAGTGGCGCTGCCGTTATGTCCATTGAACTCGGCCAAAAGGGCAAAAGTGAAGGAATGCGCACTCTTGGGCTTAAGCTCATAGAATTCGCTTTTCATTTCTCTACTATAACAAAACAGCAAAATGCTTCTCAACAGGAAGAAGGCCTTGAGCCTATGAACCAAGATGTTTATCAAATCACTTCATCTATAAAGACAGAGCCTGGACTTGCTCTAATCCCGGATTTGAAAAATTTAATGAATAAAAAAGCCGGCGATGTAATTGCACGATTAGAATTTGCGAAAGGTGATCAAGTTGAAATTCGCTTGAAAGAGAATTGTAAAATACTTTTTCCCAAATATGGGCACATGGCCAAGAAAAGTCCTGAGCTACTTAAAATCGCGACGATTAAACCTAGTTGATTCTGTGGACCACTGGCTAGAAGTTGCCCGTAAGTTGAAAATGTGAACGTGTCGGCTATTTTCTCTTAAGATAGTCTTTTACAAGTTTCATAGTTGTGATATTTAGGAAACGATGAATTCAGTGAACTTAACAAAATTTAAGGAACAATATCTCCACGCTTATATCGCATTAAATCGCCAGTGGATTGAACATTATTTCGAAATTGAACCTTTGGATATCGCACAACTTGAGAATCCCTATGACAATATTCTCAACATCGGTGGTGAAATATTTTTTGTAGTCGCTGATGAAAAGCCTGTCGGCACCTGTGCGATGATTCCCCATGGTCCTAATTGTTTTGAGCTAGCGAAGTTGGCTGTAGATCCAACAGCGCGAGGCAAAGGTTACGGAGACCTCCTTATGAAAGGCACCGTAGCTTGGGCGAAAGAGGTAGGGGCCAACAAAGTTATTTTGTTATCAAATACCAGTTTAGATCCGGCTATCGCGCTCTACAAAAAACACGGTTTTAAAACGACGCATTTAGGTGTTCATGCTGATTACAAAAGATGTAATATTGAGATGGAGCTAATTCTTTCGAAGTAGTTCCAATTAAATTCGGACTAACCCTCGAGATAAAAAAAAGCCAGAACAGAGTCTGGCTTTTTTCCGAATCAAAAAACTTCTTAAGACCAAAACCCTACTTACTTAACTAACCCAGTCTTCCCAACCCACTTACCACGCGGACGATAGATCCGGTTGTTCGCGTATTGTTCCTGAGCGTGTGCGATCCACCCAGAGATTCGCGATACTGCGAAAATCGGAGTGTAGATGTCTATTGGAATTCCCATTGAGTAATAAACCGTCGCAGAATAAAAATCCACGTTGGGCATCAAGCCTTTTTCTTTTTGCATTGTATCGTCGATCAGAGCGGACATTGTGTATAAGTGAGGCTCGCCCATTTCTTTTGTCATCTTTTCTGACATTTTTCTTAAAATAGCGGCGCGTGGATCACCATTTTTGTAAACGCGGTGACCGATACCCATGACTTTTTCTTTTGCGGCTAAAGCATCTTTTACGAAAGCTTGAGCTTTTTCTAACGTGCCAATTTTTTTAAGCATGATCATCACTTGTTCGTTCGCTCCACCGTGAAGCGGGCCTTTAAGCGCACCAATCGCAGAAACGATCGCAGAGTGTAGATCAGATAAAGAAGAGGCTGTTACGCGAGTGGCGAACGCTGAGCAGTTTAATTCGTGATCAGCGTGAAGAACTAAGCATGTATCGAAAACTTTGACGTGGTCGGCTTTTGGTTCACCGCCTGTGAGCATGTACATGAAATTCCAAGCGATCGTCTTGTCTTTTTTCGGAGTTAAAACTTCGCGGTTATTTCGGATGGCTTCGAAAGCACAAACGATGGAGCCCATTTTTCCCGTGAGGCGCATGGCTTTGCGCTTGAATGCTTCTGGAGACATATCGTTAGCGTCTTTGTCCCAATGAGCCATCAATGAAACGGCTGTTCGTAGCCAAGCCATGGGATGAACATCTTTTGTGGGGATTGTTTTTAAAACTTTGATGTAATCAGCGGATAATTCCATTTCACTCACTAATTGTGTTTGAAACGATTTTAATTCATCAGCGGATGGAAGACGATCATTCCATAAAAGAAAAGTCACTTCTTCGAAAGATGATTTTTGAGCCAAATCTTCGATTGTGTAACCGCGGAAATTAAGTGTGTTGCCTTGGATTGAAGAAACGGCTGTAGAGCAAGCTACTACCCCTTCTAATCCTTTATCGAGTGCGCCTTCGAATGTTTGTACTTCTGTTGCCAAGGGGATTCCTTTCGTAACAAGCCTTGAAATAAAGGCTTTCCTGATAGTGGGATAACCAATTAAGAATTAGCATTTTTGGGATTCTTAGGCCAGCTTAATAATTCTGTCTTGGACTTCGATCACAATTAGACTTTGATCCCTAAGCGGCGCTTCAGATTTTTGAAATGATTGTTGTCGATAGAGAATTTCGTTTCGTAGCTCGTGTACGCCTTTTTTAGAAGCCGACCGCCATGCGTCGATTAGATTATTGGGACCCCAAGATTTTCCATTGGGATCACTTGAGCCTAATAAGCCCGGGGTGCAAATAACCAGACGATCGCCCGGCTCTAGACTAATTGTTCGAGTACTTAAATTCGCTCTAAAATCCTGAGAAAATTCCGCAGCAATGGGCTCTAAGAAATCAATCGACTCTTGTCCCTCAGCTTGGCGATAGACCGAAATCATTCCGGCCGAACAATAATGTAAGTTCAGGGTTTTTCGATCCACCATTCCATAGAATAGGCTCGCGCGATCGCTTTCTTTGAAACTAGACACAAGTTCAGCTGCTAACTGAGTTATAAACTCGTCTGGCTTCATTCCCCGCTTCGCTTCAACTTGCGTCGAGAACTTAATAAGAAGGCCCATCAGAGCAGACGAAACCGTGTACCCAGAACAACTCGAAATAAACATTCCGAACTTCCAGCGGTCTTCGTGTTCGAAAATATCAAAGTAATCTCCACCAAAGCGAGTTCCCGGAATAAATTTTGAACTAAACTCGAAACCCTTGATGAAAGGCATTTCTGTAGGAACTAATTTTTTTTGAAGTTTCAGCGCCCAATCCAAATCGGAAGCAATTTCAGTGGCTAACTGAAGTAATTTATCATTTGCTTGTCTTAGTAAACGCTCATAACCCTGAACTTGATGTTCCAGTTGAGCGACTCTATTTTTTAAATCTTCAGACATATCTCTTCACTATACAGAGTATTTTGATAGAGCTCCAAGTAGGTGTTTTAAAGACTCGACCTCTGCCCAACTCTTCTGTAATTCAACAGCACTTTGCAAATCTGGCTTCGGCCCATATTTTGGATTGAGCGCAATTTCATCTTGCGCTCAACTTTTTAATTTCACTTTTAAGTATTTAGCGTGAACCCATAGTCACTACAACTTGATGAATTTTTCCATCATCAACCAATGTTATTCCAGTCTCAACGTCGACACTGACTCCATCAACTGTCATGCTCTTAACTCCACGATTAACACGTTGCGGGTTCAGAACTTGAATCTGGTAGTGTGCTTTTCCATTCTTGTACGTCGCACCGAAACCAGGCCATGCAGCCGGAATCGTCGGATCGATGACCAAGCGTGTACCGTCTCTAAACTTAAGACCTAAAATCGTCTCAATACCCGTTCGATAGATCCATCCAGGCGCGCCAGAATACCATGTCCAGCCAGCTTCACCCGCCTTATCACCGCCATAAATATCAGCCGCAACAGAATAAGGCTCACCACCATAATTTGGGTCTGAAGCATGGGTGATCGGCAGCATTGCCTTATACATATCAACCGCAACTTCAGCTTTTCCAAGCTCTGCCGCTGCTCTTGGGAGCCAACTCGAGCCATGGGTATACTGAGCTTGATTTTCACGTAATCCACGCGGATACGCTGCCAAAGATCCTCCCCAAGTCTCTTCACCGAGAGGTCTATCAAACAAAAGAATCATTTTATTTTTTCGATCGAATAAGTCTCTATCCGCAGCATCTACAGCTTTCGAGGCCTTGTCTCCAGTAGTTCCTTTTGACATAACAGCCCAGGCTTGAACTATGGCATCATTAAAATCAATTTTTTCACCGTTATCAGCGAAAGCACGAATATAATGTTTGCCATTCCAGCCGTGCGTATCAAGATTTTGCTTTAGTTTTGCGGCCTCAGATAAATACCAACTCTGAGTTTTAGTATCGCCTTGTATTTTAGCGATTTTCGCGAACTTGTTTAAAACATCATATAAAAAGAAGCCAAGCCACACACTTTCACCTTTACCAAGATGGCCTACTCGATCAAGACCATCATTCCAGTCTCCTTTACCCATCAATGGCAAGCCATGCTCTCCCATTCTTTCTTTTAATACTAATGAGATTGCTCTTTTTGCGTGCTCATAAACATCGACTTTATTTTCGCTAAAGCCCATTTTTTCTACGAAATCAAGTTCGCCTTCTCTTAAATCACGACTAGCTACTGAAAACGGAGTGAGTTCTTTTAATATTAAAACATCACCAGTTACTTCAACGTAATGAGATATCGCGAGTGGAAGCCAAAGCAGATTATCACTGATCGTTGATCGCTGACCTAAGTTATTATGAGGATGCCACCAATGCTGAACATCTCCTTTTTCAAATTGATGACGAGTTGACTCGATAATGTGGGCGCGAGCTGCCGCACGAAATTGTGCATGACCGCTGTTGATTAAATTCATAACAGTTTGAAGCTGATCACGAAATCCATATGCACCACCCGATTGATAAAAACCTGAACGCGCTAAGTAGTGAGCATAGTAGGCCTGGTATGGCAGCCAAGTGTTAAGCATGATATCGATTGATTTATCAGGCGTTTGAACTTGCAAACCATTTAAGACTGAGCCAATTTCAGAAAGTTGAGTTCTACGCTCCTTTTCAACTCTGTTAGCAGTCTCGCCGTAGCGTTGCATGTATTGGTTGGTTGCAGAAGAATTTTCACCTAATCCAAGCATAAAAGAAATTTCTTTTCTTCCTCCTTTGGCAACTTTCAGATCAGTGCTTAAACCCGAAAAAGGGTCACCCTCTGCTGCGTACAAGTTATTTTCGCGTACCTGAGTGTCGCCTCCAACAATTCGATGGAAACCCACTGATTCCGGAGCCGCGGCATCTGTCGAAGTTGCTAAAATAGCTCGGCGAGCCGAGTCGAAATTAACTTTAGTTAGCGCTGCAGAAGATGGATAGTTAGCACCCAAAGCCCACTTAATAAAACTTGAAAGTTCTAATTCAACATCGGCGTTACTCTTATTTTCTACAGATATTTGCCAAAACTCGACGGGATCTTTTTGCGCCACGAACATTGTCATCGTCATCGACAAACCGTCATTACGATTAAACATATACTTAATATATCCCGGAGAGACTTCCACTTTATATTGACCGTTTGTAGAAGGTGCCGGATTAGGCGTAATTGACCAAGTCTCGCCGGATTTCTTATCCTTTACGATGACACCTCTCATTGGAAGTTCGGTCGTAATGTCTGGCATATAAGGAGTAACACGAATTTGTTGGCTATTCGAGCCGAAGCTGTAAGCCCAGCCTGCTGCCGTTGCAACAAATCCATATTTTCCATTTGAAACTACCATTGACCAAGGTTTGCTTGGAGCAAAAGGGTCATCAATTACATATTTTCTACCATTCATTTCCCAATGGCCAATTTTGTCTGGTGATATGTTGGCTGCTCTTTTCGGCATGGGACGATTCTTCATTCGTAGACCACGCTTTGTTGCGATATTCAGAGCGTCCATTTTAGCAACTGTTGCATCCGGCGGGTATTGCGGAGCACCCTGCTCGGATTTTTTCTGTGCCGCAAAACTTGCGATCATATTAGGGATGACATTTTTGTCGTCGGCAAAACCTAGAACAAAAGAAACTTCCGCGCTCTGACCTTGAGAAATAGAAACTGACTTTGCAAGCGCAGCAGCTGGATCTAAAGTAGGACCATACTTACCAACCGATTTTCCCGCTACGACAGCTTGCGGAGCCGCAAGACCATTGAGTCGCCCAAGAATGTTAAGACGACTTCCGTCAGCCCAGTCAGCTGCGCCGGTCACATTTGGCCCAAGAGCAAAAAATCCATAAGGTTGTCTAGCTTGCTCTGCACCTTGCATAGTTCGGCGTCGAGCCGTGATCATTCGGCCTGTTGAATCAAGTTCAGTTAATGTAAAAAGATTTCGATGCACAGGATGATTGTTATAAGAATTTACATCTTCCATTATAAAGTCGACATAACCAGTAACTTGTAAATTTAAAGGTCGATTTGACCGGTTTTGAATAATAACTTTAGTCACTTTTATTTTACTGACTGCAGAAACTGAATTCTCAAGAGTTACACCAATTTTTCCACCGGCAGGATGGTCAATGTTATAATCCAAAGATTCAACTCCATTTTTAATGCGAGTTGCATCCGGCGCATCCAGATTTAATGACAAAAGCTTTCCCGAATTATTGTCTCGAATGTAAAAAAGCTGATTGTGTGTGAATACGTAGTTATGTCCTAAAATAGTCGAACTTCCAAGGCCACCGACTTTGGAAACGAAGTTGCCATTTCCTATTAACTTCGATTTATCATAAGAAACACTTGGTTCATAAGCATAGGCATTGCTAATTTCTTTTTTTGCAGCTTTTTTATTTTCAGGCTGACGATACTCATTAAGCGGTAAGCTTAATAATTTTTCAACAGCACCATTTTTGTTATAAGCAGATTGGTGAAATAACTCAGCAACGAAATTGTTATCAAGATGGTTAGCAATACCAAGGAAACCCATTCCCACATGATGCGCGAAAAATTGTGGTGTCACCTGGTATTGGATATCGGTGCCTGTGCCCTTAACTGTTACAGACTCAAAATGCCCATACCGTTCACGAAGGCCCAGCTTATCCATCTCTTGCAAATTGGCGACTACCGCTTTAGGCGCTAATCCCGCAGCCATTTCACTCGCATAAGGTGCAATAACTTGATCACCGGTCGTCGTGAATTCTCGTGATTGTGAAAGACCCCCAACGCCCCAAGCGGCATAGCCTCGAGAAGTATTTGAATTGGCTTCTGACTTACCCCAGAGGCCTGCAACTACGTCTTTTCTTTGAAGCCGTACTGCTTGTTCATCTGCCTGACCTAATGGAGTACCCTCGTGTTTCATAAATAACCGTGTCGTTAGATACTCAAACATTGTTCCGGTGTAACTTTGTAACCTTAGTCGAGGATTGGTATTAATATTATCTAGCTCATTCTTTCCTAGTTTACGCTTTAAGTTCTTCCAAGATGTCTCCGGAATTTGACCCAGCATAATCGCTACAGCGTAGGCTGAGCGCGCTTCAGAAAGTAACATGTCATAGTGGCCGGCGTTGGCAAAAAGTTTTCCGTCTTTTACTTGAGCTCCATGATAAAGAAGATTTTTTTGTGAATCGTACAAAACATCGAAACGCATTTTTTCGACTATTTGTTTTAAATCTCGGGTCAGTTTAGCATCAGATTTTCCAACCGCTGTTATAGTAGAAATTAAAAAAGCAGCTAGGTTTCCATTATCTACAGTAGAAATAAATCCGCCACCAATTTCCGCAGGCTTGTTATTGATGCTATACCAATTATAAAGGTGTTCGACTGCATGAGTTTTGCCATCTTGACCTTTAACCGTAGACTTATATTTAGGTAAATTTTTGATCGTTTCTACCGTTTGCTTCAGTCGCGCAACGGCTTGCCCTTGAGTGATGAAGCCCAATTTTTTTGCCGTCATAGTTGATAGCATATAAAGTCCAATATTAGTTGGAGAAGTCCGATAATCAACCGTTAGGTTTTTACCTTGCTCCACTCGGACGTTATCAGGCGGCAAGAAACTCGTCGTAGGATTTACGCTATCTGCGTAAAATTGCCACTGATCTTTTGAAAGTTGTCGGAAATAATCCTCGATAGTCTTTGCCGAAATTTCAGCTTTCTGACGAGACAGAATTTCAAAACATGATCGAGGAGCAGCGTTCGCACTGTAGCCGGTAAAAACAAGAAGACTCAAAATGATTGGCAACAAGTTGGATTTTAAACTAAAGATGGATCTACTAACTCTTGCGGGTATTGCCGGAACTAAGTTTACATTTGTTCTATAATGATTCGTTTGAACTGCAGACATAAGTTACCACCTTTAAAAAATTAAACTCAGAAGCCGTGATTCTTTGACTAAATAAGCAAGCTAGTTAGCTGCTGTTGCCAAAAATCGACCTACAATGTCGTCTAGAAAAACAAAATAAACGACTATAAGCCTTGGTGGGCCGCTGAATTGTTGTACGTAATTGGTAATTGCACGTTTTATACCTAAGAAGAATTTATTTCCAAAACTAGATAGAAGTTAGACAGGACTTTGAAGTGTCAAAGTTATTTACAGTTTTTGGCTTCGGACTGGGCTCACTGCGCTTTGGCTTATAAAGAGTATTTTGATAGAGCCACACGTAAGTGCTTTAAAGATTTAACCTCTATTTGCATCTTTTTCTGCAGATGAGGAGGGACCGCCTTAGGATAGTTTTCCTTCATTTGTGCTTCTACCGATTGTAAGGAAATCAATCGGCGTTCTATTTCCGCGCAACGAAACTGCAATTGATCTGGCAACCAGCTTCTGTATTTCAAAAAGCCCTGTCCCACTGCAGGAAGTGGAATTTTAATACTTTCTAAGTCAGTCGTTTCGCCCACGAGCGCTTGCGATCGAAAATGTCCCCACGCAAGCAGCACCGAAGTTAAAAGGATTTCCCACAAGCCCCACCCTATCAAGAGCGAAATCTTTTTTCCAACAAACGGGCTGATGACTCGGATATCGAGCAATCCCATTCTCTTAAACCAAAATAAAAGCACAACAAATATGAGTGAAGAAACAATCGTTAATAAAAGTAATTCCGTAGTTACTGTTTTGTTTTTCTTCGATGAAAACCGAGCAAAAGCAAACCAGTAAAGTGCCCAACCCAGGCTTTCGCCTAAAATTAAACCAAATACGTTTAAGTAAGCCATGCCACCTGCAAATAATAGGATGGCCGAAAGCCATAAGCTCCAAAATTCATATCGAGTAAGAATCGTCATTAAAATTCCCACAGCCGTGAAAACAAAAAAGTTAAGTAATTTGCCGTCAGCCAAAAAGTAAATTAAAGAGTTTGTTTCCGGCGCAAAAACCCACTGATTCGCTTGGTAGAAGCTCCACTGAAAAGTCATAAAGAAAACACCGGCTAAAAAAGCAATTTGAATCCAGCGCCCGGGTTTTTTAAAAAACAGCGCAAGTAATGCCGTTGCTACAACAATAAGAGAAATAAAAACTTCAATTTGCAAGGTTGCTAATAGAACGATCCCTGGAAAAATGACGGCTAATCTTTGAAAACTAAAAAGCATAAAGCTTCGTCTTTGATTAAGCAGTTTAATTTCGCCATCAACAAATCCCTGGGCTTGAATATTTTGCGGTGACAACTGCCTTAAGACGTATGGAACTGCCCCTTTTAAATGTTCCCAAGTTGAAAACGGCTTCACAGTCCATTCGGAATAAAGAAATCTTCTGAACTCTGCTGCAAACATCCACCAAGCTAAATACATCACCACGAGTGAAAATAAAAACGGTGTCATAATTTAGCTCCTGTTGTTTGTCTGGGATAATAAATATCAAATCGAATTAATTTCGAGGCTAAGTGATAATCTGGTTTTTCAATAAGCTCTTCTGCTTTGACAGGCCTCTTCACACTTGTTCGAACAAAACCCTTTTGTAGTGCTAACTTCAGAGTTGATTCAGCGTCCGTATCTTGGCCGACCAGTTCACGGAAGATGACCATTTCTTGTCTGGGCAAAGCTGTCTTCTTTTTTTCTGGATACATGGGATCAAAGTAGCAGCTAGTTGGACTTTCCAACTTGTAGTCAGTTAAAAACTTCTTTGAATCACTTAATATCCAGTTAATACCTTTAACTTCTTTTCTAGTCGTCTTCTTTTGAGCTTCGTGAAGTAAAAAGATTAATATCGGGCATCTTTCAACACTTGTGACTTGAAAACCAATTTGCGCCAAAAGAACAGCATCGATTCCAAGACCTGCCGAAAGATCAACAACGTTTTTGATATCTTCTTTAATACCTAAGGAACGTGCAATCAATTCGCCTGAACCTTTATGACTTCTGTTGTAATCATGTTTGTTCGTATCGAAATCAATCTCGAGTTTTCTTTTTTCGGAATCAACGATCATCCAATTATCGGATTTTGATTTCGCTAGACTCCATTTCGAGGCTTCAGACACTTGAATTCCATAAGCATTTAGCTGCGAATGAGTTTCCGAACTTTGAATGGAAGGATCAATTTTTATCTGAACCATGCAAACACAAGTGGAGCAATGATAGAATGGAAAAGAAGC
Source organism: Bdellovibrionales bacterium (assembly GCA_031428555.1). GTDB lineage: Bacteria > Bdellovibrionota > Bdellovibrionia > Bdellovibrionales > Bdellovibrionaceae. Next base: position 14,692 of record JANPPO010000124.1, read on the forward strand.
TCTGCCACCCAAAGAGAAATAAATGTGTAATAGAGCTGATTACCGGCGAGTACGATTTTATCGATTTCAGATCCTGCTGGTGATTGCAGTTTGAAAAGTGACCTACGCCACATGAAACTTAAGACGATTAAAATCATCATCGAACCGCCCCACCATGCTAGGTGAGCAGTCAAAAAACGCATGATTGCATAAACGATCAAACAAAGTGCCCAGACTGCCCACAAAATTTGTGGAGCCTGATCAAAACTTCGCAAAGTAAGCAGGTTTTTTTCACCCGCCTGCGTCTGCGCAAAATAATGTTGGAAATGTTCAAGCTGCAATGCAAAGAAAACGAAAAATCCCCAAACAATACCAAAAAGCAAAGAGCTTGGCTGTGGAATAATCCAGTATGCCAAGCAAGGACCTGCGATCAATGCTAATGCAAGATCGCGGTTCAAGCGATTTCGTCTGCTAACGCCAAGTTTGTAACCAATAAAAAATAGAAATAAGGCTAAGCCCAAACTCAAGATGCGAATCGGTTCAAAGATTAAAGGAACTATCGCAAGACTGAACGCGATAGTCGAAACTATTTTAAAATCACGCTCGAGCTGGGCAACGGTTTTCCAGCCTTTACTTAAAACTTTTTGACCCTTGTCGCCGCGGATTCGGTCATAACCTGAAATGAAATCCTGAATATCAACTTTTATTTGGACCGCTAAAATACTTAAGATCAATCCAAAGATAATGCACTCAAGTTCCGGGGAAACTAAAATAGGCTTATTCCAACCCAATAATGCAAAATAAAAAACTGGGAAAAGCACGAAAAGAAGTTTTTTTGGTCCCACAAATCCAAGATAAACAAAGCGACTCGTGATTTCCTTTGCCTGGATTATTTCGAAAGTCACTTCTTCATCAGGCGAACCAACTCGTAAGTTTTGCACGGGCAAGGCCCTTTGGGTTTCAGAAAAAGTTCCTCTAATGAGGTTTTCAAATTCTGCTGACCCTTTTTTTGCCGTGATAAATTGCGAAGCCATTCTTAAACTCTTCTCCAGTAGAGAAGTTCGGTCAAGGGTTCGAAGTCTTTGATAATCCCCTGCTCGGTGGGCTTAAGCATTTCTTTTAAAGTCGTAAGCAAGTGCTGATAGAGATCGATGTGCTTTTGATTAATTTGATCAAACTGTTTTACTTTTTCATCAAACGAAGAGTTTCCACCTAAGTGAACTTTAAATTCTTCCAAAGTCTGAGACTTCACAAGCTCTGCCCGCTTTTCAGCAGTTAAGTCGTGCGCGACGTATGCACCAAAAGAGTTCAGGTATCCCGATTTTAAATCCCCTAAGATCGCTTTACCTTCGGCATTTCGAATATTGTAATCCAAAAGATCATCACTACGTTGAAACAATAAACCTAAGATCTGGCCTAACTTTTCTAAAGTTTCGTGAAGTGAATGTTCTTTTCGGTCCAAAGCATAAAATGGCGAGCGCAAACACCACTTAAAAAGTGAAGCCGTTTTCAAATTATGAATTCGGTCCAATTTTTCTAAGTTCACATCGAAGTCTCTGATGACAGAATCTTGAAGCCACTCACCCTCAAGCAATTCCGAAATGACTTCAGCCGTATATTGAACCAAACGAATACTTCCGTAAGTCGAAAGATTCACCATCACTCGGGCTAAAAGATAATCACCCGCCAAAACCGCATACTCAGGCGAATACTTATTCCACGCAGCTGGCTTTCCACGGCGTAAGATGGATCGATCAATCAGATCATCATGAAGAAGTGAGGCATTGTGAATGAACTCAACCGTCTGGGCCAAAAGGCCTTGAGTTTGTTCCGGAACTTTCAAGTGTCCTGAAACCTTTTGAACAAGCTTCGCACGAAAACCTTTTCCACCCGAAAATAAATCATCATAAAGTGAATTAAGTCTGGGTAAATATTTGGGAAAATCTTGTTCTGAGTATATTTTGAGGTTTTTCACAAGAAACCGAATTTGAGGCGATTTTCGCATTCTGTCAAGCGAAGGTAATAGGTACATTTTGCGTAACGTTGCATCACGCGCTAGGATAAACGGATATGAATAAAAGCACTCCTAATCGAGCCGATTTAGCTGCAAAATTGGCAACCGAAGCTACCAGTAAAAAATCTGGCAAGACAACCGTAACCCCAGAAAAGCTCGATGTCCCTAGCAAAGCTGCCGGCGCAGGCAAGTGGTGGGCTGAAGGTATCAAGTTCGAGTGCCAGGGCTCCGGCAACTGCTGTTTATCAAGAGGCGAATACGGCTTCGTGTTCTTAACTCGAGATGATCGAAAAAACATGGCAGAACATCTTAAGCTCACTTTGCGAGAGTTCACTAAAAAGTACTGCGATCAAAAAAGCGGTGTTTATCACCTCAAAGAAGAATCAAGTCGTACCGACTGTGTATTTTTAAAAAACAAAAACCGCTGCGGAGTTTATCAGGCAAGGCCAATCCAGTGCCGGACTTGGCCATTTTGGCCAGAGGTCATGAACGCGAAAACCTGGAATAAAGAAGTTAAAACTTTTTGCCCTGGAATCGGAAAAGGCAAACTTCACACAGCTGAAGAAATTCAAAAGACTTTAAACGAGCAAGCTCATTCAGAAACGCAACTCTTGAAAGAAAGAACCTAGCCGGATTTTTTTAGTTTCGATATTTCAATTCGCAGAACATCGCGCTCTGCCAGTA
>JANPPO010000125.1:0-4885 GCA_031428555.1 Bdellovibrionales bacterium
TTAAAAACTTAGAACTTATGTACATACAGTACATTTTATCTAAGACAGGCGGAAGAAAAGACAAGGCAGCTGCGATTCTTCAAATTGATCGAAAGACTTTATTCAGAAAGCTTTCTGATCAACAAAAAGAAAGCGAAATGGTACCAGGCCAACAGCAACAAGAAGCTTCACCTTAAGTTTTGGCGGCGGCACCCGCCGCCACTTGCCGAATCATCGTAACGGTTAATCTTGAAACACAGCATAGCTGGCCTTTTTCATTTTCTATTTTAATTTCCCAAACATGAATCGTTCGACCTAAGTGGATTGGCTGAACTGTACCTGTGACATGACCACTGCGTGCGGGTTTTAAGTGATTGGCGTTAATCTCTACGCCGACTGGTAATGTGCTTTCATCTTCTCTGCAGTAAAGCGAAGCCACGCTCCCGAGTGTTTCTGCAAGCAGTACACTTGCGCCACCATGAAGCAGTCCTGCGGGCTGAACTGTGCGATGATCTACTGGCATCGTAGCTTTCAGGAAGTTTGGGCCAATTTCGGTAAATTGAATTCCCAAGCTCTGAGCGGCAGTTTTTAAACAGACAAGATTAATTTGATCAAGATCGGGCGTGTTTTTCCAAATGGCATTCATATGACCATTTGAAGAGAGACTTCATGATTTGTAAATGGAGTAATGAGTTCCGTGCTGCGGTTCGTTGACTTGCGAAAGCCAAGGGTGAAGCTCTTGAATGTAGTGTCTTGTCGCGCGACCCCTTCCAACAACTTTAAACGAAGAGCTTCGGGCGCGAATTTTAAGTTTTTCTAAAATCGCCATAATGCTTTCGTTCTTTCCAAAGTCGAAAATGAAATAGTACTCGGCGTTTGGGATTTCAAATTGCGGATCTGAGATATCAGTCAAAAGAATTTCAGCATTCTTGAGATGATGAAATTGGAATCTCTCTTGAGCTCTTTTGACTCGGTAAGGATCGACTTCAAAGCCTTTAAAGTGAAGATCTGGGTAGTGCCGATTAAGAACAAAAGCGAAACGCCCGTAACCACATCCTAGGTCTACCAAAGTCTGTTTGGGTTTTGGGCTTAGTTTTTGAAGAATATTTCTTATCTCGCAGTAGGGAGTTTGAAACTGCTGGGTCGAGAGATGACTCCAGGTTTGAGTTTCGCTTTTACCTACTTCGATTGATCTAGGCTCGATTTTTTCGAAGCCTAACCATTCATCAACAGCCTGAGAGTGATTCTTGGCATCTTCATAAGAATAAGAATCTTCCGGCAGGAGCGGATAGGGATTCAGACAGTCAAAATGCAAAGGGGTTTGTAGCTGCGCCAAGTCGCCATTTATTATAGAATATTTAGAAATTTGACAAGCGCTAGTTAGGGCGTTGCAATAGAGGCGATGGAGGATGCTTATGAGTGAAACAGCGGAAGCAACACGTGTACAGGATTTAAATTCCGAAAATATCGAAGACATGATCGGGAATAATAAGATGGTCATGATCGACTTCTGGGCTCCTTGGTGCGGACCGTGTACGCGATTTTCTCCTATTTACGAAGCTGCGGCAGAAAAACATAAGGATTTCGTTTTCGCAAAAGTAAACACCGACGAGCAGCAAGAAATCGCTGCAAGTTTTGATATTAAATCCATTCCGACGCTTGCGATATTTAAAGAACAAACTCTTATCTATCACGAAGCGGGTGCTCTACCTGAAGAAGGTTTAGAAGATATTTTGAACCAGGTTCGGAATCTCAATATGGATGAAGTTCGCGAAGAGATTAAGAAACAAGAAAGCCAAAACCCCAAGAGCGAAGGCTAGGGCTTAAAGTTTGATAAGCTTTTTTCTTCTTCGGATGAAAATTCGGATGCCATGTAAAGTGCTCTTTTTGCATTTGCTCTTAACGGATTTTGTAATTGCCCCATTAAGTTTGGATTAAAGTTTCCTGTTGAAGTCAGGACTCGAATGATATCTTCTGGTTTTTTAAGCTCTGGTCGCTTTTCTTTTAACAAGACAACCACTCCAGTAATAATAGCTGTCGCTTGCGATGTGCCTGTCATGTAACCCATTTTATTATTCGGTAACAAAGACAGAATCTGCTCACCGGGTGCTGCCACTTTTACATTTTGCGGACCCCAGTTGCTCGAGGGAACTCTTTTTAAGTCCGGTCCTGTTGCCATCACTGACAAAATATTTTTTAATGCATAACTTGCAGGATAAAAACCTAATTGATCAGCGTCTGTACTTTCATTGCCAGCTGCTGCTACTACTAAAACATTTTTGAGAGCAGCTTCTTCCAAAGCTTTCTTTTCAAGCGGGTGGGGATCCGAGCCTCCACCAGAGTAATTAATAATAGTCGCTCCCATGAGGAGGGCGTATCTGATCGCGCGGACAGTGCTCATCAAATTCCCTCCCCCGGGAGCTTTCGGATCGTAGTACTTTAAAATCATAATTTTCGTACCCGGGGCGATTCCCTTAAATTCTTTCGAATCACCGGAAATCAGCCCCGCAATATGAGTTCCATGCCCGTGATCATCCTTGATATCAGCATTATTTTGGGCGAAGTTCCATCCGTGAACATCATCTATGAAACCATTTTTATCATCATCTAATCCATTATCGGCTTTGTTCTTTCCATTGGAATCAATTCCCGTTTCGCCAGGATTAGTCCACAAGCTATTTTTCAAAGCGGGATGCTTTGTATCAACTCCGGTATCAAGAACTGCGACCAGTGAATTTTTAACTTCTATTTTTTCTTTTGAATCTAGATCTAGCGCCTGCTGGTACCAAGAAGAAGTCTGAGCAAGAGCAGAGGAAAGAAGAAGTGCAGCTAGATTCATAAGTCACTTCCTTGGTTAGGGGCTTGATTGAATGATAGTTTTTCTATTTTCGTTAAAGCCGATTGATTCACCACAATTTGAGAAGGCTTAAGAGAATTTTTTGTGTACTCGAAAACAAACTCTGTTTTTGAACCTTGATTCTGACAGAACTTGCTAACTGTTGAGATCGCTCGTTTAGGTGTCGCTTTTTCATAAACATATTTTTCGACGCAAGCACCTTCGATTTTAGTCACCTTATCTGCAGTCTTGTCATAACTAACTGTCATTTTTTGATCGACTGCGGTTTCCGCTGATTTTTTTCTTTCAATCAAATTATCTAGATCATCGTATAAATACTGGACTGTTTTTTTGCCGTTTTTAACTTTGATTAGACTGAATCCTGTGTAGCTTAAAGTTTGCTCTTCAGCTCCTAATTTAATTTTTTCAACTAAATTCAAAACGGGGTGCCATTCGAATTGAATAAGCTTTTTTCCCATCTGAATTTTTTCGGGCAAAGCTCTGGAATTGTAAATTAACTTATAAGTGTTTTTATTTCGTCTAAGCTCTATTAATTTACCTTTGAAATTATATTTTGCGACCCACTCGTTTTGAACGCGTCTTTCATAAAAGCCCATCTTAATCACGATTTGATCTTGAGTATTTTCGCTATTGATATAGGAAGCAGCAGTGGTACTGACTTGGAAAAGGCTAGGGCGCGATGACTGACAGTTTACAAGTCGGATCACGCCCTTTCCTTGGAAGACTAATTGAGATTCAAAATCACTGCACCAGCCTTGGCCAAAATAGCCAAGCTCTAAAGAACGACTTCGGTACGTTCGATCAACGTTCATTGTGAAGTCGTTCTCTTCTTTTAATATGAGTCCACCATCTTGCATATTCACTGCGTACTGATTAGCGGGGGAAGCCAAACTTTGAGCAGAGTTGAAGACCACTGAACACAACATTATTTTTTTAAGGATTTTGTTTCTCATCGTACAGATGTGATAAAGCAGAATTGGGGCCACACACGTAGTGGCACTAGAATCGAGTGCGCCAAAAATAGAAACACACTTGTCGAGTAAGCTGACAGCTGTGTACAGGATGACATACAGCTGACTAAAATATAACAGGGGGGATTGTGGCGAATAAGCCTCTGGTGCTACAGAGGCTGTTTTTTACGCTGCTTTGGTAATAAGGATAGGTGCTGCGACCGTGTAGCGGTCTCGGCCTGAATTCTTACTTTGATACAATGCCATATCGGCGCGTTTTACCCAGGATGCGAAATCCTCATTCTCGATCAGCTGAGAAATTCCACATGATACAGTAAATTTAATACTGAGATCTTTGTGAATGATAGTCTCGCGGCGGATGCGGCCTAGACACTCTTCCACTTTTTTCGCAGAAGACTGAATATCGAAATCGGGTAGGATCACAGCGAATTCTTCACCGCCTAAACGTGCTACAAGGTCATTATCACGCTGAAATGACTCTTTAAGAAAACGAACACATTCTTTAATGACGTGATCGCCAATGTCGTGTCCATAAGTATCGTTCACTTTTTTGAAATGATCGATATCAAACATCAGCATCGAAATCTTACCTTTTGATAAAGCGTAAAGCTGCTGATACCGCTGACCCTGTTCTTCAAAACTTTTTCGGTTGTAAGCTTGAGTCAAGTGATCAACTTTTAAATTCGTTTGCGCTTCTGATAATTGTTTCTTCATCGTCTGAAGCGATTTCGACATTGTGCCCATACGCTTATTTCGGCGCTCATCTTTTTCCGTTTGGTACTGAACATAAGTGTCGATAAATTCGCGGGACTTGTGTCTGAGTTTATCCATCGCGTTGGATTCAACAGCTTCGCGGAGCTCTTCGAGCTGCGCTTTTAATTCAATTTCTTTGGATTTTTCGACTTGAATATCTTCACCTAGTTGATCAGCGAAATCCCAGATGATGCTCTTGAATTCTTCTGATGATCTTTGTATGTAGGAATACTCGTCAACGCGGTAAGAAGAAAAAAACTGCCGGATCCGGAAAAGAAGTTTGTCGGCATCTGGGTAGTCAGCTTTTAAGAGGCTCTTCGAATAA
>JANPPO010000126.1:0-8426 GCA_031428555.1 Bdellovibrionales bacterium
ACATCATCAATTTCGTCTAAGCCATTTTCTTTGAGCCATAAAATTTGTTTTGAAGCCTGAGCGCTCAGTTTATATTTCCATGTTTCGATGTTATCAATCCAACCCAATTTTGGTTTTTTTGGCAAGTCTGACTCAATAACATAAGGCTTGATATCTAAAATGGGTGTTTGATCGAGCAAATCAATTTGCGACAGATATAATTTTTTTCCTTCGACTTTTTCTATTCTAGCAAGCGTAAGGCCGATTGAATTCGGACGGTAGGGTGAACGGGTTGCCCAGACTCCAACTTGTATTTCTGGCTTACGTGGTGGCCTCACGAGAGGCTTTGCTGGTGACTGGGCTTTATGAAAAGAGAAGATAATCCAAACGTGGCTCATCTCGCTTAAACCTTGAAGCGCGAGTTTTGAGTCAAAGCCTTTTTCAAAAGAGATGAAACCTTGCTGGTGGCTTAGGATTCCCTGCCTAGGGACTGATGATTTGTGAACAAGTGATCCATTGAAATACCCAATGGGCTTTAGTGTGATTTCAGCCATTGCCTGCGCCATTCGAAAGCTGCGATGGCAGCGCTTTGTCCTACGTTTAGCGAATTCTTAATTCCAAGCATTTTGATTTCACGAATCTCGTCGCAAAGTTCGAGTCGATTTTTTTCTAAACCAAAACGTTCGTTTCCAAAAAGAAAAATCGTGGGGCCTTGTTCGAAGTATTCGTTGCAGCTGATGGCGTTTTCGGCAGTTTCCCAGGCGATAATTTGGTGGCTTTGTTTGTGATCTTGGAGCCAGCTCTGCAAGTCTTCGACCCATTCCCACGGAACAGAATCTTCAGCGCCGAGCGAAGTTTTTTGAACGCTAAGTGATTGAGGTGTCGGGGTATAACCAGTTAAAATTATTTTTTCTATTCCGATGCTGTCAGCAAGCCTGAAAAACGCACCGACGTTGAATGCGGATCTGATGTGATCTAAAACAAAAATAAGCGGGAAAAAAGTTCTTTCTCTTTTTTTGTCTTCAGAGCGGACTAAGAATTCATCGTCTCTGACAGTGCGATTAAGCCATCTTTCCATTGGAACAATCAGATTTTGAAAATGCTGAAGCGTCATACCCTTTTTCAAGTGCTTAGATAAAGCCGCAAGTTTATCCATGTGAGGACCTTCTAAATCTGCCAAAACTTCCAAAGATTTAGCGAGACCTAAAATATCTTGATCGGTGACTTGGTCAAATTTCTTTTCCCATTCACGGCACATTTTATAAAGTTTAAGAATTTCTTCTCTTCCGCTAGCCATGACTTATTTTACTTTATCGCCGGCTTTAGCGCCGGGATCGGGTGACATGACAAATAAATCAGGAGCGCCAGGGCCGGCTGCTAAAACCATTCCTTCAGACATTCCGAATTTCATTTTGCGCGGACGAAGATTTGCGACGACTAAAACTTTTCGACCAACAAGTTTTAACGGATCATAGGCTGCTTTAATTCCGGCAAAGATTTGTCTTGTTCCCATTTCACCTAACGAAACTTTAAGTCTTAATAATTTATCAGCCTCTGGAACCGCTTCTGCTTCAACAATTTCAGCGACTCTCAGATCAACTTTGTTAAAAGTATCAATATCTATAAAACCATCATCTGTTATTGCAGGTGCTGCTTGAGCGGGTGCACTGGTTTTGACAGATTGTTTTTCTTTTTGAATTTCTTCGGCGAGCTTTTTTGTTTCAGTCATGATAGCAGCAACCTTTTCAGCTTCAATTCGAGTTATAAGCGGTTCAAAGTCGTTTATTTGATGTGCACTCAATGTTTTTTGAGCGTCGCTCCATGTGTAGGGAGCTTCTTTAAATAGTTTTTCAACCTTGAGTGTAAACTCTGGTAAAACGGGCTTTAAATAAATTCCTAAGATTCTAAAAATATTAAGCGTTGAGGTGAGTACCTGGATTGTCTCATTCGTCGCTGTATCGATTGTTTTCCAAGGTGCCTTTTCATCAAAATATCTGTTCGCTTCTTCAGCTAGCGATCTGATCTCGGTCATCGCTTTGGAGAATTCCCGTGTTTCAAAGAGCTGAGCTATCTCTGAAGATTTCGATTGAGCTCTTTGGACAAGTTTGAGGCCTTCAGTATCACAAGTCGTCATGAGGCTAGAGCCCTTTTTACCAAGCATCTGCGCACCACGGGAAGCGAGGTTCGTGATTTTTCCTACCAGTTCAGAATTTACACGTGATGTGAAATCTTCCATATTAAGATCAAAATCATCAAGCGAGCTATTTAATTTAGTCGCGTAGTAGTAGCGCAAATAAGTCGGTGAAAGGTGATTCAGATAAGTTTGAGCACTGACGAAATTACCTTTTGATTTACTCATCTTTTCGCCGTTGATCATCAGTCGTCCATGCACGTGGACAGCATTCGGCGTATTGAAATCAGCAGTTCTTAATAAAGCCGGCCAGAATAAAGTATGGAAGTAAGTAATGTCTTTGCCGATAAAATGATAAAGTTCAACTTTGTCATTTTTCCAGTATTTTTCGAAATCTATACCTTTTGAATCAAAATATTCTTTCGAAGAAGAAATGTATCCCATCGGGGCATCAACCCACACGTAGAAATACTTATCTGTCTCGCCTGGAATGGGGAAACCGAAGTAAGGGCCATCGCGGGTAATATCCCAAGGTCGAAGATCTCCATCAAACCATTCAAGCATTTTCTTTCGAACTTCGTCAGAAGTATGTTTTTCAAGCCAGGATTTTAAAAATTCTCTGTGGGGCTCGAGTTCGAAAAACACATGCTCTGAAGATTTTTTAACGGGTTTTGTTCCGCAAAGTAAGCAAGCCGCATCTTTCATGTCGGCTGGCGCATAAGTCGCACCGCAATTGTCGCAGGAGTCTCCGTTTTGATCAGGAGTTTTGCACTTCGGACAAGTCCCTTTAACAAAGCGATCCGGCAAAAACATTTTATCAAATTCACAATAAAGTTGTTCGATCGACTTTCGAGAAGTGGCTTTTTTTTCAACCATCTTGGCGTAGAAGTGATTGCACATTTCCTGATTGGCTTTTGAGTTCGTCGACGAGTAGTGTGAAAAACCAATATCAAAACCTTTGTAGGTTTCGGTATGTTCTTTCCAAACTGCAGCGATTAATTTTTCCGGTGTTGTCTTCTTTTCGCGCGCATTTATCATGATCGGCGTTCCGTGCGTATCATCTGCACAAAAAAAGTGAACTTCGTGGCCTTGCATTTTATGAAACCGGGCCCAGATATCAGCTTGAATTGCCTCTACCATGTGGCCGATGTGAATAGGACCATTGGCGTAGGGTAACGCGATAGTCATCAGGATTTGTCGAGGCTTTATATTTTTTTCGGACATGTTGTTTACTTGTGCGTTTAAGGGGCTTGCCATAGACTTGAAATACTACTTTTAGTGAGGTCATTATGTCACGGCCCGTATTGGCACCCGATGAATATTTGCGACGAATTTTAAGTCAAGACGTGGGAACTAGAGTCTCATACCGCGCCTGCTACATGAGCTGGGTCGATGGCTTCGTTACAGATCCAAGACTCATGAGCATTAGCCTTGATGATCACATGGTGCATCGTGGGGACGGAATATTCGAGGCTCTGAAAGTCGTGAACAAAAAGCCTTATCTTTTAAATGAGCATCTCGAGAGGCTGCAAAGGTCCGCAGATTTTATTTCGCTGCAAATTCCCGTGAGTCTACCTGAACTGGCTGACTTGGTAGCAGAGACCTTAGAAGTGTCAGGGCTCAAAGATGCACTCATCAGAATTTTTGTTTCTCGGGGTAGTGGATCATTTAGTCCTAACCCTTATGACTGTAAAAAATCAGGACTAGCAATCGTTGCGACCGATCTTAAATCAATGCCTGCGGAAAAGTACGAACTTGGAGTTAAAATCGGGAAATCCCTCGTAGTTCCAAAACCTTCAATCTGGGCGCGGATAAAATCATGCAACTATTTACCGAACGTCATGATGAAAAAAGAATCGGTCGATCGAGGCCTCGAATTCACAGTGGGTTTTGATGAAGTGGGAAATCTTGCAGAAAGCAGCACCGAGAACATAATTGTCGTTGACCAAAAGGGCAGGCTTTGTAGGCCTCACTTGGATCGCATTTTAAAAGGCTGCACCATGACTCGAGTTATGGAACTCGCTCAAGATCAAAATATTTTGCCTCATGTAGCTGAAGATCACTTATCGGAAAACGATGTGATCAACGCGCAAGAAGTGATGATGGTTGGTACTACATTAGATGTATTGCCAGTCACAGAATATGAAGGCAAAAAAATCGGAAATGGAAAAGTCGGGCCAATCGCAAAAGCTCTCAATAATATTCTGATCGCTGATCAGCTCTAGATCTAACTCTGCAGTTAGCTTTAACTCTTTGGCGGCTCTTTAACTTTACCTTCACGGAAAAACCAAACACCACCTTGTTGTCTGAACTTACTAACTTCATGGTGAGTCAGATCGATTCCATCTTTATTAAAGTGGGCAACGAATTCTAAAGTCGCTTTGTTTTTGATTTCTTCGGCTCGTAAAATTTCAAGCTTTACAAATTTAACAGTATCGCCCCAGTCACGATTGCCAGCGTGGTCAAATTCCGAAGTCGTTTGTGGATCCGTTGTCTCTTCAAGATAGTCATAAGCTTTCACAGCAAAAGCAGTATAACGAGAGCGCATCAATTTTTCGGCAGTGGGCGGATTATCTTCACCTAAAATAAAAGGTTCACAACAAGCTTTATATTCAATTTCCGAACAACAAGGACACTTCATAATTTCTCCTGGGAAATGGTGAACCTAGCCGGTCGCCAGTCCAATTTTCTTGTCGATGCCGTGTCAATTAATGCAGTGTCGACAAGAAAAGTGGACTGTCACCTTTTACACCTTTTAGATGTCGAGTAGGATTTTTTGTAATAGGTCTTGGTCTTCTAAAACTTTTGATCCACCGAGGGCAATTGCTGTCAGTGGATTTTGTGCGACTCTGACGGGAATTCTCACTTCGTTTTGAATTCGGATATCAAAATCTCGGATTAAAGCGCCCCCACCAGCTAAAACCAAACCATTTTCAATTAAGTCTGAAACTAATTCTGGCGGCGTTTTTTCCAAAGCGCGGTGGATACCATTGATAATAATTTCGAGAGAATCATTGATCGCACAACCCACATCTTCAGAACTAATCTCCATCGTCTTAGTCAGGCCCGTCGCCACATCACGACCTTGAACCATCGTGACTCGAATATTTTTTCGAGGCACCGCAGTTCCGAAATGAACTTTGAGATCTTCAGCCGTGCTTTCAGATAAAACGATGCGTTTTCGCTTCTTAAAATAATCTATAATTCCTTCATCCATTTTGTGGCCGCCAATTTTAACAGCTTCACAATAAACAATATCGGATAAGGCAATAACTGCGATCTCAGTCGTTCCGCCGCCGATATCGACAATCATACTTCCACGAGCAGATTTGATCGGAAGATCAGCTCCAATAGCTGCAGCCATTGGTTCATCAATTAAAAACACTTCTCGTGCGCCGGCTGACTGGCAAGCTTCTATGACGGCTTTTTTTTCTACTTCCGTAACGCCGTAAGGAAGCGATACAACGACACGTGGCCGGCTAAATGCTTTTCTGACCAAAGGCTTGCTCAAAAAGTGCTTCAGCATTTCCTGAGCAAAATCAAAATCTGCGATCACACCATCGCGAACAGGTTTTAATAAAAAAGTATTACCAGGAGTTTTGGATAAGATGTCTTTTACATCGGAACCAATGGCTAAAATTCTTCTTCGGCCAGGAGATGTTTCAGAATAGGCGACCAGTGAAGGTTCATTTAAAATGATTCCGTGGCCCCGAGCTGCAATCAACGTATTGGCAGTGCCTAAATCAACATAAATATCCGCTGCAGTGCCAGATTCATTTCGGAACCAGTTTAGAAACATTATTTAGACCCAAATCCTTTTTGATTATCGAATGGAAGACTTGCAAAAAAGCTAATGCTACTTGTGCTGTCTTTAAGTGAAGTGGCAACTTCAGCGGTTAAGTTCAAAGCCTCAAAATCTGGATTCTTCCAATCCATTCCGATAAAAAATTGCTCGCCAGTTTCAGAGTTGCCCGAAAAGCTCGAGTTGCTAATTCCATATGCGGCATAAGGAATAATCACACCGTAGTTTTCGGTCTGATATCTTTTGCTGAGCATCGGAGCCAGTTGAATCGTGTTAATATTTTCCGTTCCTTCGCGTGCATACCAGAAGCTGACTTTGAAGCCCATTGCGGGTTGCCTTGCAACGTCTGGAAACGGAATAAACTTAGCACTTCCTGATACATAAAAATCAACTTCGCCAGCACCCAACATAAATCTTGAAGTCAGTGAATCAGTCCAAGCAGCATCCAAAAACGCTGCAATGTTAAATCCACCATCTTGATTTGTGATGAACTGTGGTGCCGCGCCAACGAGGTAAGTTCCTTCTGGCACCAGTTCGCCCGATTCCCCAAGCGAAAGGTAAGCTCCGTAAGATTTCGAAGCGAAAGTAATTTGTAAAAGAAGACCAATAGTTAGAAAGAGTGATTTTGAATTAAGCATAGAAATTATGGTAACAGTTTTAAGACCTTTGACAAGTCTGCAATTTCAAATTCATCATGAAGAAATGAAATCCATTTTTGCGCTCATCTTTTTATTTGGTGGTTCGATTTTCCAAGCCCAAGCTTCGCAAAACAAATTCAACATAAAAGTCCTGAGTTCGAATGGTACGATTTCAGACTTAAGCCACAGCGAAAACATTGTTGCCTGGAATCGAAAATCCAAAGTCGCTGACCGGCTCACTTTGAGCTTGAAAGAGGGTGCTGAAACCAAAATCCAGCTGAATCCCAAAGTAGTACTAACAGCCTACGAAAACACCGAGTTTGAAATTCCCCTCATCACCTGGGAGACCCGAATTTTCAAAGAAATTAAACTGACAAAGGGAAGCGTTCGACTTGAAATCGTGGAAGTTCCCTTTGAAATCGAAGTGATAACTCCCTTTTTTAAAGTCAATCCGCCAATCGGGAACTGGGTCTTTAATATCGATCCCGAGCGTGCCCTAGCCGATATCTTGGCACTTAAAGGATCTCTTGAAGTAGCGTCGCTAAATTCAGATGATAAGGTCAAATTAAAGACCGGAGAGAAGGCAACATTCCGCGGACTTTTAGAAGAAGGCGAAATCTCATACGATCTCTTACTTGAGGGTCGAAAAATACCCAAAGGAAAGTGGACCGCTGTCGAGAGTATCGATGCAAATGATAATCAAAAGTATTCGATTGAGTCAGAAAAGAAGCGGCTTGAGCGTGAACAGAAGCAAAAATCAAAAGCAAATGATGTCGAGCTTAGAAAACAGGCGGGCGACCTGTGTCTGAAACCTAAAGCCATGTTGGGCGAGTGTATTTGGAGAAAAGAAAAAACAGACTGCGTTAGGACCCGGTGTGCCGCCGATGGAAAATGGAAAGACCCTCAACGTGTAAGCCCGGTTTTTTGTGATAAAAAAGCGGGCTGGACCAACAATCCCAAAAAATGCGATTACTAGATTACCTGAGTTCTACGGTTCCGTGCTCTAAGTATGACCAACTTGGATGGCCGTTTGCTGACATTGTCGTTTCGACAACGCTGAAATCCACAACAACAGGATTTTGGTCGAAGGCTAAGTTTTTGATAGTGAAATAACCAGGAGTCGTTTCTAAAATCTGGCCTGTCGCCATTTGCCGTGGAAAGCTTAAAAATACAGATAGCCTTCTAGATTCATTTCGAGAAACTACGAATTCAGGATGTCCACCTTTAGCCAAATAAAGACCTGAGGTGTTGGCAAGTTTTGCAGGGGCTACGCATTCTTGATCATTTGTAATTGCATCATGTGTTTGCCCAGCCGTTAAATGCTGAGTTTCTAATACTTTATTATTTTCTAAGAAGTAAACGGCCTGAGCCACGTTATAAAAATTCAAAGTGTTTACACAAGATTGCTCTCGGGTATCTGAATCTGTTTTAACTTCAGTTGTCATAGGAACGGGAATTACGCGAACTGCTGTATAGTTGACAGAGAGATTCAAAGATCCCAGTTGTTTAGATTGAAGAACTCCTGAGAGTCCAAATGCTGCCTGCGCAGTAAGCAAAACTAACAAAGCCATTTTTTTCATAGAACCACCTTTATAGGTGCAATTCATAAGCTAGAATTTCAGTGTTATCTAACGGAATATTGAAGCTAACAAAACACTGACGATTAATGCGAAGCTGTTTAAATATTTTTGTGCTTTTTGAAATATTTTAGGAATTAAAGTGCGATAAAATTTTTAAAATTGGGGTGATCGACGGGGCTTGGCTAAATTACCGAAATTACTTGTCGTTTTTTCTGCGTGTCATCACTTGTCATCATTTCTCAGATCTACTGCTGAAATTTATAGCAATTACATTATCCTCGGTCTTTCTTGTTGGA
>JANPPO010000127.1:0-8443 GCA_031428555.1 Bdellovibrionales bacterium
TCTCGCCGATTTCAGAAACAATACCTTCTTGAGCAACATCCATGCGAATCGTGAAATCACCTGACCTGGCAGCTCTTGCTACGAAGAGAAGTTCTCTGAGTTGTTCTCGGGAAATATCTAAATTAAGACCGGTTGAATAGCTACCTGACTTAGCAGAGGAAGTTCCATTTGTTTTTGAAGCTTTTCGAACTGGCTCTTTTTTCATCTCCAGATTTGCATCTGACAGGATGCCACTTTTGATAATTTTAGATTTTTTGCCATTGCCGTTAGAAGTTGATGTCAGGGGGCTTTTGGAGTTAAATTTCATGTGCAACACCTGGTTTGAAAGAGTGTATTAAAACTTTAATCGATCTTTAATTGACCCCTTGAATTTCGTTTCAGGTGTGTGAAGAGTCAAAGAATCTAGTGTCAAATATTCTTAACATTTTCAGCAAGGGCACGTCAGGACCCGGTAAAAAGCCAAAATAACTCGTTATATTTCTTAAGGTTTTTAATATTCTTTAGAAAAAGTTCGTGAAATTTTCTTAATATTCAACTAATTGTTAAAACTACTTATGCCAAAAACCTTGATTTCGGAAAAAGTAAAACATTTTGTATTCGAGCATATAGACTCTGTCGAGTTGCTTGAAGTTTTGCTATTTTTTCGACAACACAAGGATAAGAGCTGGAACAGCGATTCCATTGCCCATGAGTTCCGCTCTAGCGGTAACTCCGTTTCAACTCGCTTAGACACACTAAAAAGCATAGGTTTCATAGAAGAAGATAGCCTCCAAATAGGCCACTGTCGGTATAAACACGGTGATGCTGACACAGAAACGATGTTAGAAGAGCTGGCCGAAGTTTATAAATTACGGAAACAAAAAATATTAGAACTCATCTTTTCTCCTCTTAAAAAGGGCCGGCATTTTGCGAATGCATTCTTGGTTAAGCCTTTGAAAGTCGAAAAAGATCAGGAGGATAGCGATGGCTGAATTTGTATATCTTTTATGTGCAGTGGCTAGCGTTTTAAGCGCGACGATGCTGTTCAGAGGTTACTTAAGTGCAAGATCTCAACTTCTACTTTGGAGCAGCCTTTGTTTCGGATTCTTAGCTGCTAATAATGTCATGTTATTCGTTGATCTTGTTTTGCTACCGAATATGGATTTTGGCGGGATCGTCTGGAGAAATGGGCTTGGAGCGATAGCAGGATCACTTCTTCTTTTTGGCCTGGTTTGGGAGCTAACATGACTGTCCTGGCGGCCGTATTTCTTTCAGGAATTTGTATGGCAACTTTTGCTGCCTCCGGAGTTTTCTTTTTGAAGTTTTGGAAAGCATCAAGAGATCCTTTTTATCTTCATTTTTCCATCGCTTGTTGGCTTTTAGCTTTCGAAAGAGTTGTAGTTGTAACCCTTAGCTATATGTTGAACTTGATGACGCCGGAAGATGAATCAGGCAGTTGGATCTACATTATTCGATTGGTGGCATTCCTCATAATCTTTATGGCTGTCTTAAAGAAAAATCAGTCCGCAAAAAAAATGTGACCGGAGCTACAGGCTTTCCCAACGCAACAAAGCCTTGGAGCGCTTTCTGCGCCCCGGTTCACCCACTTGAACTTGTACTTGAGAATGAATATCCAACTGAAACAACTTGAACTTGAGTATGAGCAGGAGGTGGTATGCAAATACATATTGCAAGCACATGCCAATCCCAAATTGTCGTTTTTTTGTAGAAGTTTTGAACAGTTTCTTCTTACAAACTCAGGCATTTTACTACCTAAGTAAGCAGAACAAGTTAAATTAAATGAAAACTGTGTTTGAAATTTATCGAAGTTACTTTTTAGGCTAACTCGTATTTGATTCTTCGAGCTTTTATTGTTAACAAATCTTCATGGATTTAAAAAAACTCATTCGAGACATCCCAGATTTTCCCAAAGCAGGCATTCTCTTTCGCGACATTTCACCGCTTTTAAAAAGTACTGAAGCATTAGGCTTCGTTTCAAAAGCGATGGTCGCCAAAACTGATCTGACTCAAATTGATTACTTCGCTGGAGTCGAGTCGCGAGGATTTATCCTAGCTATGCTTTTAAGTGCACACCACGGAAAAGGCTTCTTACCGATTCGCAAAGCGGGAAAATTACCGCCACCTACAGTAAAAGCAAAGTACGCCCTTGAATACGGTCATGCGGAGCTCGAGTTAAATCCAGGCAAGGGCCGGATCATGGTTATTGATGATGTGCTTGCAACCGGTGGAACTCTTCAAGCTGCAATTCAGTTAAGCCAAGAAGCGGGCTATTCAGTTGAAGACGTCGCAGTCTTAATCGATCTCAAGTTCCTTAACCAATTTCGTTTTAAGGGCCGGGAAGTGCACTCTCTCGTGCAATACTGAGATCTAACTTCTGGCTATGAAAGCTGAAATTGCTTAGGTAGCCAGGGTTGAGCTAAAACCTTTCGATTAGATTCGTCTCATGTTGGGAAATTTGCATAGAGTTTCGTCGCAAAAAGGATGACCCATCGCATTGTGAATATTACGGAATTTTAATTTGAGTCCGGTCTAGGTCTTGCCGATAGGAAGACTAGTCTTTGGTCTCAAACTTAAGGAGTTCCAACTCATGAAGGTTCAGTACATATTCAAACATTTGGACCATTCAGATGCCTTACAAGAATATTGTCAGGCGCGTCTGGATGAGGTTTCAAGATTTCTGCTTAAAGATTACACAGGGCATGTGACGTTTAGTAAAAGACTCAAAGAGTTCTGCGTTGAATTCACTGTCTTAACTCGGCAAAAGCCCTTCCGCTGCAAGAGCCATCACTACGATATTTACAGTGCTGTCGATGAAGCTATTCACAAGCTTGAAAAGCAAGTCTTGAAGGTAAGAAAAATGACCACTGATCATAAGAAGCCGGAGCTTAAAAAAGCTCGTCGTTATGCTCATAAAACGGAAGAAGCTGCATAAATTTTTTTTCGGTCAATTTAGACATTCAGTATTAACTTTTGAGCCCCTCTTTCATGAGGGGCTTTTTTTTTGACCGGGGGGCCTGACTTTGATAGCTTCCGAATGCCAATAAAGCGAATGCCCGCCCTACGAAAGGAATGTTAGAGTGAAAAATTACCTCTTCACGAGTGAGTCTGTGTCTGAAGGTCATCCAGATAAAATGAGCGATCAAATCAGCGATGCAGTTTTAGATGGAATCTTAGCACAAGATCCTCTCGGACGTGTTGCCTGCGAAACTCTTTTAACGACAGGCCTCTGTGTTGTAGCCGGAGAAATCACCACAACTGCAAAAATCAACATTGCTGATATTGCTCGACAAACAATTAAGAAAATTGGTTACGACCACACAGATAAAGGTTTTGATTATAAAACTTGTGGCGTGGTTGTTGCGGTTGGATCTCAAAGTCCGGATATCGCGATGGGCGTTAAAAAAACCGGCGATGAAGAACAAGGCGCTGGCGATCAGGGAATCATGTTTGGTTTCGCTACAAATGAAACTCCAGAATTGATGCCACTCACACTTTCGACTTCTCACAAACTAGTTAAAAACTTGGCTGATTTGCGGAGATCTGGAAAAGCAAATTGGATTCGTCCAGATGCAAAGTCTCAAGTGACAGTTGAGTACGTAGATGGCGTTGCAAAAAGAATTGATACAATTGTTATTTCAACTCAACATTCTGAAGATGTAAGTCTAAATCAAATTCAAGAATTTCTAATGGAAGAACTGATTAAGAAATCAATTCCTTCTCATTGGATTGATAAAAACACGAAGTATCACATCAATCCAACCGGCCGTTTTGTGACGGGTGGCCCGATGGGTGATGCGGGTCTTACAGGTCGTAAAATTATCGTCGATACTTACGGTGGGCATGGTGCACATGGTGGCGGTGCTTTTTCTGGAAAAGATCCTTCTAAAGTCGATCGTTCTGCAGCTTATGCGACTCGCCATATTGCTAAAAATATTGTAGCAGCTGGTCTTGCTGATAAATGTTTAGTTCAAGTTGGCTACGCAATCGGTGTTGCAGAACCTGTCAGCATCACGGTTAATGATTATGGAACTTCAAAAGTTGGCTCTGAAAAATTAGTTCAGGCAGTTAAAAAACTTTGGAGCCTAAAGCCTGCGCACATTACTCGTGATTTTGATTTACTCAAACCTATCTATAGCCAGACAGCTGCTTACGGGCACTTTGGACGTGAAGACATGGGCTTTACTTGGGAAAAATTAGACAAAGTTCAGCAGCTAAAGGATTTGGTTAAAAGCCTGTAATGGATCCAAAGTATATTCGTAACTTTTCTATTATTGCGCACATCGATCACGGTAAGTCGACCTTAGCGGACGGCTTACTTTGGGCAACTGGCGCAGTTTCTCAGCGAGAAGAAAAAGCTCAGTTCCTTGATAATATGGAACTCGAGCGTGAGCGTGGAATCACGATTAAGGCGCAAACTGTTTGCCTGGATTACAAAGCTGAAGATGGTAACAATTATCAAATTAATTTAATCGATACTCCGGGGCATGTGGATTTTTCTTACGAAGTATCTCGAAGCTTAGCTGCTTGCGAAGGCGCTATTCTTGTTGTTGATGCCGCCCAAGGGGTAGAGGCTCAAACTTTAGCCAATGTTTATTTAGCAATCGGAAACAATCTTGAAATTATTCCGGTTTTAAATAAAGTCGATTTGCCTTCTGCTGATCCAGAAGGAGTATCAAAACAAATTGAAGATACAATTGGTCTTGATTGCACAGATATCATTTTAGCCTCTGCAAAAGAGCGACGTGGCCTAAAAGAAATTTTAGAAGCGGTCGTTAAAAAAGTTCCACCGCCGAAAGCAGATAGAAGTTTAACTCCACGTGGTCTTATTTTTGACTCGTGGTTTGATTCTTACGCCGGCGTTGTGATTTTAATTCGCGCTGTTGATGGCGTAATTAAAAAGGGTGATAAGATTCGCTTCATGGCAACTGGCCGTGATTATGAAATTTTGAGAATGGGAAAATATCGCCCACTCCCTCAAGCCGTTGATTTGCTCGAAGCAGGCGAAGTGGGCTTCGTTATTTGCGGAATTAAAGATATTCGCGACGTAAAAGTTGGGGATACCATTACTTCTGCGAAGAACCCTTCTGTCGAGCCTCTGCCTGGTTTCAAAAAAGTAAAGCCAATGGTATTCGCGGGAATTTATCCAATTGAAGCTCCTGATTACGAAAATTTAAAAGAAGCTTTATCAAAACTTGCACTAAATGACTCTTCACTTACATTTGAAGTCGAAAAATCTTTAGCATTAGGCTTTGGTTTACGTTGCGGATTCTTAGGCCTTTTGCATATGGAAATCGTGCAAGAACGGCTCGAGCGTGAGTTTAATTTAAATCTCATTACGACGGCGCCAACTGTTGTCTACAAGGTGACGCTAACCAATGGCGTGACCAAAGATATCGAAAATCCAGCGCAGTATCCTGATCCTTCGACAATTTTAAAAACTGAAGAACCTTACGTCAAAATGACTCTCCATTCGCCTGCAGAATACATCGGTGCACTTCTTAAGCTCTGCGAAGATAAGCGTGGTCAGCAAATCAAAATGGATTATGTGACTGAAACGAAAGTTATTATTGAATACAAATTACCGATGAATGAAATGGTCATGGATTTTTATGATCGATTAAAATCGATTACAAAAGGTTATGCGTCCATGGAGTATGAACTCATGGGCTTTGAAGAATCTGACGTCGTTAAAATGGATGTTTTGATTAACAATGAACCTATTGATGCGCTTTCGTTAGTGGTCCACAGATCAAAGGCCAATACTCGAGGCCGCCTATTGTGTGAAAAAATGAAAGAGCTCATTCCTCGGCAGCAGTATCAAATCAATATCCAGGCTGCCATTGGCTCCAAAATTATTGCCCGAGAGACTCTCGGCGCTTTAAGAAAAGACGTGACGGCTAAGTGTTATGGTGGTGACATTAGCCGTAAGCGTAAGCTTCTCGAGAAGCAAAAAGAGGGTAAAAAGAGAATGAAGTCTGTTGGTTCAGTCGACATTCCGCAAGAAGCCTTTTTAGCGGTCTTACGAGTAACTGAATAACTTTTGAAAATTTAAAAGCAAAGGGCTTGGGCGATGGAAGAAAAAAAGACTCCAGGAAAATACACCCTCAACGTAAAAGATAAAATCTTTTGGACAGAGGGTTGGGGTTCGCTCGGAATCGCCGTAATTATCGCACTTTTTATTCGCTGGGCCTTCATCGAAGCTTATGTGATCCCTTCTGGATCAATGCTTCCGACTCTTTTAATTCATGACCACATTTTTGTGAATAAACTGACTTATGGCGTTCGTGTTCCGTTTAGTGAAAAGTGGTTGATTAAGTTCAACGATCCTCAACGCGGTGACGTAGTGGTTTTCAAATATCCTCAAGACATGAGCACGTTTTTTATCAAGCGAGTCGTTGGTGAATCGGGTGATAAAGTTTTTTATGAAAATGGAACTTTATATATCAACGATAAGCCAATGGAAAAAGAAGTACCCTCTGGTTTAGCTAAGGAAATGGACTGGCTTCATGACGTCGATTTCCAGCGTGATAATAAATTTACAGATTCAAAATCTAACTATACTCACTTCGAAGAAAATTTAGACGGGCGACGTCACTCAATTCTGATTGAAAAAGGTCGTTTGTACGAACAAATGGGTCCATTCACTGTTCCAGAAGGCCACCTTTTCGTGATGGGTGACAATCGAAATAATTCTTTGGATTCTCGTTATTGGGGTACATTGCCAAAGGAAAATATTTTAGGCCGCGCAATGTTTGTTTGGCTTAGCTGTGACGAAACAATTCCTGGAATACCGTTTCCGATTTGTAATCCACTTTCAATTCGCTGGGCTCGCTTTTTTCATTCAGTGAAGTAGGCGGATAATATGCAGGCGGATGGTCTTTCCAAGGACTCAAAAAATTCTGCCGAAGGTCTTCGCGGTCAGGGCCTCAAAGCCACATGGCCACAGGCTATCTTTAGTTTTCTACTTCCGTTAATGCTAGTGGGACTTATTCGTTGGGCCGTAGTCGAGCCTTTCGTTATTCCATCAGGCTCAATGCTTCCGAATCTCCATATTCATGATCATGTTTTGGTAAAAAAATTCTCTTACGGTTTGAAGATTCCTTTTTCGAATGTTTGGTTGATTCAGTGGGGAAAGCCTCAACGAGGTGAAATTGCTGTCTTCAAATTTCCAAAGCAGCCGACGGTATTTTATATCAAGCGAGTTATTGGAATTCCAGGCGATGATTTAACTTTTAAATCGGGGATTCTGACGATTAACGGCGAAGAATGGAAGCAATCAACTATAGAAGCACCAGCTGATGCAGATTCTCATTTTGATTATTTTGAAGAGTCATCAGGACCCGAAAAGCATACAATCCGATATCGAATTGGTAACTTAAAGTCAGACGAAGAGTTCAGTATCAAACTTCAAGACGGCGAATATTTCATGATGGGTGACAATCGTGATGAGTCCATGGATTCGCGCTACTGGGGAATTTTGCCAGAGAAGCTCTTAGTAGGTCGCGCTTGGAAAATTGTCATTGGTTGCGAAGAAACTCTTCCTTCAAATTCGATGCTATGTAACCCTGCTACTTTACGCTGGGATCGGTTTTGGATTAAGGTGACACAATGAAGAATAATAGGCTTCTCCAAGGTTTTATCTTAACTATTGTCGTAGCACTTTTGCTTCGCGTATTCGTGATTGACGTTATTTCCGTATCAAACGAAGCGCTGCACCCACATTTTTTTCCCGGTGATTTTTTACTCATATCAAAGCTGTCCTCTGCCTCTGAAGGCCAGTGGGTTTTGCTAAAGAATTATCCACACAAAAGTTACTACTCTATTCGCCAGTTGCTCGAAAAAAAATCTGACTTGGGTTGGACTATTGCGGAACCTCAAGCGGTAATTACAGGTGAAACTGCGGACGAAATGAAACAAGCTTCCGTCGAGAATCGTCAGATCGTTGGAAAAGCCGTTTTGGTTTTATGGAGTTTGCCTTGTAAACCAGCAGCCTCAGCGAGCGCAATTTGCTCTGAAAAAGTTTTTCGTTACTTTAAAGCGATCGACTAAAACCTGGGACGGGGGGTCAACTCTGTCGCCCTGCTAATTCTCACAGAATTCTAACTTTCGATAATTGACGAACCCCATTCTAGTCACTACTCTGGAACCCAATGCCGAACTCTCTAATTGATTTCCGGGATTGGTCTAAATCTGATTTACAAAAAATCTTTGATGTTTCATTTGCATTGGAAAAGGATCCAAAAAAATCCTCTCCGCTTGCGAATAAAACTGCTGCGCTGATATTTTTCGAAGCGTCAACTCGCACTCGAGTCAGTTTCGAGCAAGCCTGCTTTCGTGAAGGTATCAGCCCAAGTCTTCTCGTTGGTAAAGCCAGCACCAGTTTGGAAAAAGGCGAGACCTACTTAGACACCGTTTTGAACGTCGCTGCGATGGGCCCCGATGT
>JANPPO010000128.1:0-2535 GCA_031428555.1 Bdellovibrionales bacterium
AATGGGGCTTGTGTTAGGTACCGCCGAAAAAGCCGAAATTGAAACTTTTAAAATGAAATCTATCAAAAATTCAGATGAAGAATTACCACTTCTTCACGAGCCTTTTGTAAAATGGCTTGAGTGGCTTTCCGATTACTATGTATACCCTTTAGGATTAGTTGCAGAATCCTCACGTCCCCCGCTTAAGCGCGCTGAAAAAGTTCGCAAATCTAAAAGGGCCCCCGTTATCCCGGTTTTAGCTAGCGATACTCCGCCGCAATTAACGGATGAACAATTTAAAGTAGTTGAAGATATTTCAAAGGAAAATAAATTTCGCGCACACCTTATTCATGGGGTAACCGGCTCCGGCAAAACTGAAATTTACTTAAGACTCATTGAAAAAACGATTGCTGAGGGCAAAACTGTACTGGTTTTGGTGCCGGAAATCTCTTTAACTCCGCAACTCGTTCACAGATTTGCTAGGCGGTTTGGTGATAAAATTGCGGCACTTCATTCGCAACTGACCGACAGAGAAAAAACAACACAATGGTGGGATGTTGTTGAAGGCAAAAGACCAATTTTAATCGGCGCAAGATCTGCGCTTTTCTGTCCGCAAAAAGATTTAGGTCTTATCATTGTCGATGAAGAACACGAATCAAGTTACAAACAAGATGAAAAATTAAAATACCACGCCAGAGATGCCGCCGTGATGCTCGGATATTTTCATAATTGTCCAGTTCTGCTAGGTTCTGCTACGCCAAGCCTTGAAAGCTGGCACAATGGCAAAAATGGAAAATATCAACTTCATCAACTTAAAAAAAGAGTTCACACAAGTCATTTGCCGCATGTGCAAGTTGTTGATCTCAAGCTTGAAAAAGATAAACCGCACACAAATCCACTCGTACCTTCCTGGCTATCTCAAGTTCTTTACGAAAAAATGCAAACTACCTTAGATGAGGGTTATCAAACTGCGCTGTTTCTAAATCGCCGTGGAATGGCGCATGTGGTGATGTGTAATTCTTGCGGCTATAGTTCCGAATGTCCAAATTGTGATATTCACCTGACTCTTCATGGGAAATCTCATCTGGTTTGTCATTACTGCGATTATCATGAAAATTACAAGATGAAATGCTCTTCTTGTAAAGTTGGAGATTTTTCTGCTGTCGGTTTAGGTACTGAAAAATTAGAAAATGATTTAAAAAAATTATTCCCCGATAAAAAAATTCTGCGCGCTGACCGCGACGAGATTCAGTCTCGCGAGGACTTAGAAAATTTCGTAACCGAAATGGAAACTGGTGCTGTCGACATTTTAGTGGGAACACAGATGATCGCCAAAGGTTTGGACTTTCCAAGGTTGAAACTGGTTGGACTTGTTTTAGCTGACATTGGTTTTAATCTGCCTGATTTCAGATGCACTGAAAGAAACTTTCAGTTGATGGTGCAAATGGGTGGAAGACCGGGAAGATCTTTAGAATTAAAAGACTCTAAAGGCGAAGTCATAATTCAAACTTTTAATCCTGAACATGAAAGTTTAGCATTTGCTATAAATCATGACTACGAGGGTTTCGCGAACCAAGAGCTCATTCACAGACAATCACTTCTCTATCCGCCGCACGGAAATTTGATCAGTATCAGAATTCAATCAAGTGAACACTCGAAAGCTTATCAGCTTGCTCAGCACGTGGGGTCCCGCGCAAGAGCTTTGCAAAATCAATTTGAGCCCTACAAAGGTCTTGAAGTTTTAGGCCCCGCAGAAGCGCCCATGGCGAAACTTAAGAACCAATATCGTTATTATATCTTACTTAAAGGTGCGCAAAAGCCTGTATTAAGTAAGTTTATCCGACAGTTACTAGGTGATGAATCCTGGATCCCATCGAAATGTCGGATCATCGTGGATATTGACCCCCTTCAATTACTTTAAGCATAATATTCAATATGATTAATTGTCCCCGCTGCAGCCTTCAAGTTATGGATCTTCACGGAGTTGATGGTCCCTTATTGCAAAGATTGAATGAGCTTGGTGAAACCACCTCAACTCAAGTTTGCATGTCTTGCCTGACTGATCTTCGCAAAGTTGCAAGCTCGGGCGCTGGCGCTGGCGGCGTTTTAATGGCGCAGGAAAAAGCCAAAGACCAACATCGTTTACAACTTTGGAAAGGCCGCGTTTCGCTAGTGAAAAATGGCCGACAGCTAATGAATCAGAAAATGTATTCAGAAGCTGCAGTATCTTACGAAAAATATTTAAAAATTTTAGAAATCGTTTTCAATGTGGAAAAAGGAAAGAACTTAGTTCCCGATCATTTCAAAGAATCCGCTCGAACCGAAGAGCTTACTGTTGTGACTTCTGTTTATTGGGACCTATTAAGAATCTATGACACCAGCTCAAAATATGGAGAACGCCAAGCCGTTGCTGCTAAGCAATTAGCACAATTTGTTCGATTCACTCCCATATTTCCAGATATCATCAAGCGCGCTGAAGCTTATGTTAAACAAGCTAAAAACCCTTCAGCATTTAAATCATTTTTAAAAAATGCTTCAAACGAAAGACCTCGCTGT
>JANPPO010000129.1:0-3697 GCA_031428555.1 Bdellovibrionales bacterium
TGGCCAGCGAAAGAAGCGACGTTCAAATGTTCCACGGAATTTTACACCATCTCGCATATTCAGATTCTGAAGTGGGACAAATCCCAAAATGATACGTATTCGTTTAGTAGTTTGACAGTCGCTGGCTGGGCATTTTTGGACTCTAATCATTCTTATGCAGTCGCGATCAAAAAGACTTAAACTTTGGTCCAGTTACTGCCGATGAGTTTATATAAGAAATAGATTTGAGGTCGATATGAAAGAAAAAGTACAAAAAAAAGCCGCTGCTAAGAAAAGAAGAGGAGCTCCGAGAAAGGAACTCTCTCCAGTGAAGGTATCTTATATATCGTCATTGACGACTTTTTCAAAATTAACTCGCGAAAGTCAGATTGTTGAAGCCTCTTCCACAGGACTTTTAATTTTAGTTGAACGAAATGATTTAGTAGCACCGCAGTTAAGAAAAAATTTAAATATTGATGAACTGATTGGTGAACGCGTTTACTTAAGATTAGATGATATGAATTTAGAATTATCAGGAATTGTGGCTAGAACTCAATTTTTAGGTAAAGCAGGTTTTCATATAGCAATAGACTATACAGACGAAGCCCCAGAATATTGGCGCGAATGTTTGATGGATCTTTTACCAGTTCCAGGCGAACTCGATTAGAAATTTAAAGGGGGATAAACCCCTTTACTTCTTTTTCGCTCGTCAGCATCAGTGAATAATGAGTTGGTAAAAACCAACTCAGCGCTTCTAAAATCCCCGCATGTTCATGCTTTGGTGGATTACCTAAAGATTCTACTGAAATAGCTAAATCGTAATGTTTGCCGTCTTGGCTAAGCACCACAATTTTTACCATCATCAATCCCTGATCGATAAAGAACTGTTTTAAAATTCCACGGACATAATCCGGTAAATATTTCGGATGTGGTTCGCCAGCGATTAATCCCTGTTCGTTTTTTAATTCAACTTTTCCTTGAATAACTGGCGCTTGATTAAGGCGAAAAAGTCCGGTCTCTTTAAAGTTCCAGATCATGCCCCACGGGAAAACGTAATCAGGATATTCTTTTCTTGGATTTACAACCAGACCAATTCCCTTTGTTGCCAACCAATGTAAAATTTTAACAACAGGTTCATCAGCTGCTTCATTTGTTTCAACCATCAAATAGGGCCATTTATCGGGACCGACTTGCGGACCTTCATCAATCAAAGTGACTTTCGATTTTAAGAGTTCATCAAAGAATTGGTTTTCCCAATCGTGATTGCGGTCAGCATCTGAAATTAGAAGTAATTCGTTTAAAGTCATGAGCCTATCGTTTACACGATTCCCACTCCCCGCGGCAAGATCTTTCAAAGCTTGCCGTCCGCGACTTGCCGTCGGCAGCTACTTGCCCAGGTTTTTAGAGTTTGAGAGGGCCCCAAAGTTAAGGTAGCCTCTAAAAATTATGAACAGCTTAATTCCTATTTTGATCAGTGCTTTTAAAGATGTTTTAAGACCCAAAATTTTAGCGGTCATTACGCTTCCATTCTTAGGATCTTTTGTCATTTGGGGGCTTATTACTTGGCTTACCTGGGACTGGATTTTGGGACTTGGTTTTAAACTCTATAATTTAGGTATCATGCAAAGACTTGTGCAGATTCTATCACCTTATTTCGCACTATCTGCAGATCCGCTAGTTGGGGTCACGGCTGGTGCGTTTATTTTAGTTGTGATTGTTCCAGCCGCACTTATAACTGCACTTTTTATTACTTCAGTTGTTCTGGTTCCCATTTTGGTTTCTGAGCTTCGAAAAACGGATTTTCCAGATTTAGTTAAAAAATCTAATTCTATTTTCACAGGCACTGGTACTTCTATTTCTTACTCACTGAAGTATATTTTTGCGTGGATTGGCTCACTCCCGTTTTGGGTTGCGATTCCTTTTGGCGCTGTTTTTATTCCTTACCTTTTACTTGCTTGGTTTAACTCCAGGCTTTTTGCGTGGGAAGTCATGACCGAAATCGCAACCAAAGAAGAGACTCGCGCATTTGTAAAAAAGAATTCGAAGCCACTCTTTATGCTGGGTCTTTTAACTTCGTTTCTTTATTACATTCCGGTTTTGAATTTTGTAGCTCCAGTTATTGTGTCGGCTGCATTTGCCAGGTTTTGCTTGTCTCGATTTAAACCAGTATAAGCGCCATAAAACTGGGCCAAGGTCGTAAGGACATCAGGACTAAAGTCTAATCATTGGTGCCATGAATTTGCCGATAAGTACCCCATGGAAACACTTAAAGATTTTGACCCTTCAATGCTGGATGAACTGAAAGAATATAAAGATGAGCACAATCGAGATCTTCGGTTCTCTTTAGTTGAAACTTATATCACCGAAACCGGTCGTTTGATTGATGCACTTAAAATTGCGTCGACCGATAAAACCTTTTCAGAAATTTCTCATAGTTTAAAATCAAGCACTGCCTCGATGGGCGGAATTAAATTATCAAATCTTTTTGCAACTTTAGAGCATGGCACTTTTTCTCAATTCGAAAAAGCAAAGCACATCAAAGAAGTTGAGCAGTTGTTTTTAAACCTACAAAAGAATCTTCAAATTTATTTGAAGACTGCGGCTTAAAGAGGATCCATGGCAAAGATACTCTTACTTGAAGACAGCGAGACAATGCTTAAGATCATCAGCTCAGTTTTAAATTCCAAGGGTCACCAGGTGACTCTTTGTAAAACTCCAATTGATGCACTTGAAAACTTACAGCGTGAAAAGTATGAACTTATTATTTCTGATCTTGTTCTACCGGGTGGAACAAGTGGGTTTGATTTTATAAAAACTGTTAGAAATAAGCCTACTTTTGCTCATACTCCTATTATGGTGATCACAGGTCAGCGCATGGAAAAAAAGGATGTTGAAAAAGCAATTCAAGTCGGCGCGAACGGCTTTATTGTAAAACCTTTCAATCCCGATATCTTTGCCGAAAAAGTAGCAGCAATGCTAACGACATCCTTGAAAAGCGCAAAGACTGTAGATTACAGCATTCTAAACGCAGTGGGACTATGGGAAGCGGATTTGAAAATAGTAAAGCTGACAGAACAAGGGATGGAAATAAAAAGCCAACTTTTGGTCCCTGTTGATACTAAAATTAAGATTCAAAGTGCATGTTTCAAGGAAATTGGCATTGAAGCTCCGTGGCTCAAAATTCTTGCTTGCAAAAGAAGCGCAGGCACAGAAGGCTATGACATAACGGTAAAGTTCGTAGAAGTTACCGAAAAGGAACTTAATCCAATTAAAGCTTGGATCAAGAATTCCGTTAAGAAAGCCAGTTAATCCTTAAGTAGGTGTTAGACAATGCACGATTACAAAGAAAATACCGAGCTTATTAATTTAGATGCTTGGTCTGATGGGCAAATGCGCTCGAAACTTTGGTTGTGTAATGTGTTAGAAAAAGATTTTTCCAATCAAACAAAACCTGTCGAAATTTGGATCATGGGTTCATGGTACGGATTGCTTGCGCAGCTTTTACTTGTGCGCGAGCGGGTTAATATCAAACGAATCAGGCTTTTTGATATTGATCCAAACGTCATCCGCGTTTCAGAAAAAATGCTTATTCCCTGGATCATCGAAAACCGTGTCGAAATTATTCATCATCAAATGGATTGCACACAAATTCCTGCATCACTTTGGAATACTCGTCCTGATGTCGTGATCAATACATCTTGTGAACACTTTCAAAATG
>JANPPO010000130.1:0-17393 GCA_031428555.1 Bdellovibrionales bacterium
TTCTGGCCGCCGCAAAGCCACTCATCAACTGTAATGTCGATAATCCAGAACAAGTAATCGAGCAGATCAAAGCTGATAAAAAAGAAGAACTGATGAATAATGAAAAAATAAGAAAGCCTGTAAAACAACCTACTCAAAAAAAAGCTTAATTAGGTGAATCCTTGAGCGGTGTAAACAAGTACTCAAGTCCATTCACTTTAATTTCATAGAGTTGAGCCAGGAGCCTACCCAATTCTCCATCAGGAAAACCCGTATTATGAAACCAAACCACATAAGGCTCTGGCAGATCAATCAAGGCTAGTCCTTTGTATTTACCAAAGGGCATCTTAAAATTAGCAATTTTGTAAAGATCATCAAAATTGGGAGTCATTTACTTCGTAACTTCCCAAAAACTTCCGTTGGGCAAATCCATCACTGAAATTCCAAGCTCCGTTAGTTTCTTTCGCAACTCATCTGACTTAGAAAAATCTTTATTAAGCCGAGCTTCAGTTCGCGCATCGACAAGTTTATTAATGTCAGTCCGTTCTAACTTCTTTTTCTTCAAAAGTAGATCATCTAAGGCGACTAAGAATTCATGTGAAGGCTTTTGAAAGAGGCTCATGATGGATCCCAAATCATGAATCCACTCAATGAAGACTTTGGAAAAAGCAACAACAGCTGGAGTCGCTTTCACTCCCCGCTTCACTTTGGTATTATAATTTCGCATGGCCTCGTAAAGCGCAGCCCACACTTCAGGAGTATTAAAATCATCCTTAAGCGCGTCTCCTACATTTGTTTTAATTTTTTCTAAATTTAAATCTTGGGAAGCTTTTTTTAAATCTGCCTCTGTTACTTCAAGCGCTTTTGCGTACTCTTCAGCTAAACTCATTGAAGAATAAATTTTTGCTAAGCTTGCGACAGCTCTTTCTAGTGCCTCGTCACCGAAATCTAGAACCGAGCGGTAGTGAGCGGATAAAATCATCCACTTATAAATTTCAGGCGGATACTCCGTCGCAAACTCTCTGAGTGAAACGATATTGCCGACAGATTTGCTCATCTTCTGGCCGCTGAAATTTAGCATATTCCAGTGCATCCAGTAATTTACAAACTTTTTACCCGTTGCACCTTCAGCTTGAGCAATTTCATTTTCATGATGAGGAAACATTAAATCAATCCCACCACCGTGGATATCGACTGTCGTTTTGAATAACTCATGAACCATTGCAGAACACTCGATGTGCCACCCAGGTCGCCCCGCACTCCAAGGCGAAGGCCAGCTTGGTTCGTTCGGCTTAGCTTTTTTCCAAAGTGCGAAATCCATAGGTGATTTTTTTCGCTCATCCACTTCGATGCGAGAGCCCGACTGAACTTCTTCCATTTGGCGGCCACTCAGTTTTCCATATTCAGAAAACTGATCAACTTGAAAATAGACATCTCCATCAACAGCGTAAGCTTTTTTGTTTTCAATCAGCTGCTTGATCATGGATTCAATCCCAGGGAGATATTCAGTCACTTTAGGATTATGCTCGTGTTTTTTGAGTCCTAAAATTTCAAAATCTTTTTTGTATTCGGCTATGTATCTTTCTGAAATATCACCGGCTGGTTTATTTTCCGCTAATGCTTTTTTGATGATGCGATCATCGATATCGGTAAAATTGAGTGCGTATTCGACTTGATAACCTGCTTTTTCAAACCAGTTACGAACCATATTGAAAAAGACGGGTCCTCTAAAATTTCCTACGTGTAAGAAATCATAAACAGTCGGTCCGCAGACATAGATTCGAATCTTGCCCGCTTCAAATGGTTTAAAATCTTCTTTTTGCCTTGAAAGCGAATTATAAATTTTTTGTGTCATTTTAAACTCGCTAATACTTTTTCAGCCCGTTTCACAAGCGAAGCTTTTTCCATCAACGGAACAAGGATCTTCAACTCAGTTCCTTGCGGTTGCCCAATAACGGCTACCCGAATCGGCTGAAAAAGATTTTTTCCCTTAGCACCGGTTTCGTTCTTCACCGTATCTTGCATTTTTAAGAATTCAGATTCAGTGAACTTTTCTCCGCTGTGAGTTTTTAAAAGCTCGGTCCATTTTCTTAAGACAGACTTCGTGGGCTCCCATGCAAGAACTTCTGCTGATTCAGCTTTGATCTCGAATTTCGAATCATCCAAGGCCGTGTAGAAAGTCACACCATCAACTAGTGTTTCCATATAAGATTTAAAAACCGAAATCGAAGAATGCGCCCACGACTTATCGTTATAAGGCAATTCCAACCCCGCATTTTTTAAAAAAGGCTCTGTGTGATTCCAAAGAACTTCATTCGACATCGCTCGCAAATATTGCGAATTCATCCACTTCAATTTCACGCGGTCAAAAACCGCACCCGATGGATGAAGCCGATCGACACTAAAGAGCTTCACAGTATCTTCACGATTAAAAATTTCTTTTTGATCCGGATGAGACCAACCCAATAGTGTAATGAAATTCAGCAAAGCTTCAGGCAAATAACCTTCTTCTTTAAATTGAAAACAAGAAGTGGCGCCACGGCGCTTACTCATCTTCTGGCGATCTTCATCAAGCACGAGTGAAATATGCCCAAAGTAAGGCGCTTGCCACTTCATCGTTTCATAAATCATCAGCTGGCGAAGTGTATTCGGCAAATGCTCTTCTGCGCGAAGGACGTGACTGATTTTCATCAAGTGATCATCAACAGCACAACAGAAGTTATAGACCGGCATACCGTCAGAACGTAAAAGCACGAAGTCGCCAACCATGTCAGAAGGAAATCTAACTTCACCACGAACAAGGTCATTCACGATATAATCTTTTTTCAAATGTTTTGTTTTAAAGCGAACAACAGCGGTCTTACCAGTCTTCAACTCTGCTTGCGCTTTTTCTAAAGACCAATCTTCATAAGGAGACTGAATATGCGGATTTTTTCCTTCAGAAATAAGTCGCTGACGTTGAGCTTCAATTTCCTCATCCGTCATAAAGCAGTAATAAGCGTTACCAGCATTGAGAATTTCTTTTGCGACATCTAAATAAATGTCGATACGCTGAGATTGTTTGTAAGGACCATAAGATCCCAACTCAGTTTTAGCATCAGCAGTTGGACCCTCGTCCCACTGAAGACCCAGCCATTGAAGATCACTCATTACCATTTTCAGGGATTCTTCAGTGCTGCGCTCAACGTCTGTATCTTCAATTCGAAGAATGAATGCTCCGCCTTGATTGCGAGCAAAAAGATAATTGTAATAAGCTGAACGGGCTCCGCCTACGTGAAGGTAGCCTGTTGGACTGGGTGCGAATCGAACTCTAATTTTTTGAGACATAATCCCGAAAGAATGCCCGAGGAGAAATTAATTGTCACTGCTAGATTAGGACGTAAGTAAAAGCCAAGGTTCAGAAATTAAAAGAGCCCTGAAAAGGGCTCTCATAAGCGACAATGCTTAAAGCGACCCGAGTTTTTAAGAAACTCCGAAAATCTGCTTTACTTCGTCTTCTTGAAATAATTCTTCTTTGTTTGTAGCTAACGTAAGCTCTTTCAAAAGAAGATTGCGAGCTGTGTCGAGCATCTTTCTTTCACCGAAAGAAAGCTCTTTATCAACTTTCAACACGAAGAGGTCTCTTAAGACTTCAGCGATTTCATAAACAGAACCCGTCTTAATTTTTTCCATGTATTCACGGTAACGACGGTTCCAAGTTTGATTGTCAATTTTGACGTTTTTTTCTTTTAAAATGCCCAAGACTTTTTGAGCTTCATCTTTAGAAATAATAGGGCGTAATCCAACTGAAGCCACGTTATGACTTGGGATCATGATCTTCATGCCTGTTTCAATAATGAGAATAGAATAAAAAGTCTGTTTGTTTCCCAGGATTTCTTTAGTCTCGATAGCCATAATTCTGCCAACACCGTGACCGGGGTAGACGGCGTGATCGCCAACCTTAAACGTCATCATTGAGACCTCTTTCAAATGCATACAGAGCTCGAATCCTCTAAGACGGATTCTGTTTGAGCCAATTTTTGAGCCTCACTCTGTATAGCAAAATTGACGCAAAGTCGCAATGAAAGCCCTCATTTCCCGTAAAGGAATGCGTTGGGCCTAAAATCATTTCAATTTGAAGCCCAAAAGCGCGTGGGCCTCAAATCAGGTCTTTTATTTCGTCCGAATCACCAATGAATACGGCTGTTTACCCGCCTTACCAGAGGCTATTTGTCGACCCACAACCTTCACTTTGTACTGACCTGCGCGTGCAGATTTTTCAAAGAATTCGAAATTGTTCACTGAATCATTCGATGAGTGCTGAATGCCTGGGCCTGTGATTTCTAAATTCAAATCATTTACTAACGCTTTACCTGCAGACTCTGCTGCCGGGGCATCATTCCAAACAAGCGTCACAGTCAGCTTCGAATCTTCACTTAACGCCACATCAAAATCTTGAGATTCGCCCGTTCCAATTCCCTGCTTCTGATCAACAACTGTTGTCGTCTTTGAATCCGCAGAAGTTTGAGCTTTCATATTTACTAAACCAAAACCCTGATCAGCGTTCGGTCGCATCGATAAAATTTCCTGACCACGGGATGCTCCGCCTTCGCCAAATTGCCCTGGAAATAAATCCGTCGCAAAGCTCATGATGAAAGCTTTAACTAAACTAGAGCTTGGCTTATCTTGTTTAAATTTTGCTTGAAGCATTTGTCTTGTCACGGCTGCAGCGCCCGCAACAAGTGGGGTCGACATTGAAGTTCCACCTGACCATGCATAATCTTCGCCGTACTTACCCCAAAGTTCTTGGCGCTTTGGATGATGAGAAATCGTGCTCAAGATATTTGTTCCCGGTGCCACGATCTCGGGCTTGATACGTCCGTCATCAGTTGGTCCACGAGAAGAAAAAACTGCAAGCCCTTGTGGGTTGTCTGAAAGTTTAGAACTCCATATTGGTTCTGCTGACCAATTTTCTTTTGCCGGGCCCAGTTCAGAAATTTTTCTTTGAATGCCGCCTTTAAGTTCGTAATTTTCTGAGGCACCCACTGTAAAAGTATTTTTCGCAGTCCCTGGTGAACCGATTGAGTCCGCATCAATACGTCCATCTTTATTCATATCAACACCGCTGTTACCGGCTGCAAATAAAATTAGAAGATCTGGATTATCAAATGCGAATTCGTCTACTTGTCTTGCGAAAGAATCATAGCCACCAAAACTTCTTGCTTGGCCCCAGGAATTTGTGTGAACCGATGCACCTGAATCTAGTGCTGATTTAAACATGTCACTTAGTTTTGTCGGCACCATCAAATTATTCAACATGGGTGACCATAATGAATGAACTACCAATTTAGCTTCGTGTGCTCCGCCTTTGAATGCGCCATTTGAAGCAGCTCCACGACTTAACACGGAACCCGCAACGTGAGTTCCATGACCCATCGGATCTTCCCATGAACGACCAAATGGAGCGAAATTTTTTCCGCCTGCAATTGCGTTTAAAAAATCTGCGTGAATATTTTGAAGGTCACCTCGATCAAGACCCGTGTCACCCATCGCAACGATTTGACTGAGGCCTTTAAAACCCGCAGCCCACGCATCGTCGAAGTTCATCACCTTAGTTCCCGTTTCAAAACCGGTTACTTCAGTTGTCTCAACAGAATTAGAAGTCACTCCAAGATCAATACTTAAAGTTCTAAAGTCAGGAAGGTGGCTTAGGAAAGCGACCTCGTCTAATTTCGAAATTTCAAACAGATCACCGTAGGTTGCGCGCACGACGATGTAGTCAGCTTGATTGTATAAAACAAAAACTTTTTCCATTGATGAAAGCGACTTCAACGCTTTTTTAGTATCCTTCACAGAATGAGTTCGAAGTAATACCACTCGAGACTGAGATGCATTCATGATTGAAGGCTTTTCTAAATCAGAAGCCCACTTCCAAGATGCTAAATAAGGAAGCCAAGCCTCTTGATGAGTAATCGTCACCGGCTTTTCTCCACGAACAACAAGGGCTGAGTCAGGAATAAATTGCAAAACTTCAAAACCATTCATTCGGAATTCTAATTTTGTCGTTTCAGTAATCGGCTGAGAAAATGACACAAGCCAGGTTTGAGTGACATCGGCCTCATCTGTTTTTCCCATTATTTTAGTGGGATCAAAAACTTCTGATTGAATTCGAACTAAGCTTCCAGCTTGAACGAAAGATGAAAGAAACAAAACAGCTACTGCAACAAACGCCTTCAATTCCATGGCATTCTCCTTTTTTTGGTTACTCTCTTTAATATGTTTAAAAATCAAACCACGACTCGAGGGTAGACTGAAGAAAATAGAGCAAAAAACCTTGGGCTTCTTGCGTCATTCGTAATCGACATAGTCATTTCGACAAAGTTTTCTCTACAAATAATAGTGAAAAAGTAAGTTCAACTCGCTCGAGTCTTCACGTTTATAATGCATTTCTTCATAAACAGCCATTATCTCGAAGTGGGGCCGCGGAAGCCAAATTATCCCGGCACCTTGCTTCCACTGATTCGATGCTGACGGCTTATGAAGAAGTCTTGCTTGAGCCTGGAGCAAGGGAGTAAAGCCTTTCACAATCTCGCGACCGACTCTGAAAAACCCGACTTCCTTGATAGAATCGTTATTCCATACACGCGTGAACTCAAAGTGAGAATATGCTTTGGTTGAAAATGCGTACGTATTATGAAAACTTAAAGCTTTCGTTCGATTTCCCTGCCCTTCAGAATTCATTGCACTTGAACCAAACCTTAATTTTTCGTTCCATATCCAGCTTGCCGTGGCAGCATAACCAGTTGCCTGCTGAACCGTTGCAACCTTCGAGGTCGACTGAAAACCAGCTAAGCTTAGAAACAATTTTTCTCCTTCAACCATGAGTTCAATTGTGTCGCGCTCAAGCCAAGGCACTAATGAAACATCAGACTTGACCCAAAGATTGTGATCGGGCATTCGAAGACCGAAAATTGGTTCGAACCTTCCAGCTCGCAAATAAACTTCTTCTTTAACATTCCAAATAAAGTAGTACTCAGAACTGACCCATTTCACTTCTTGCGACTGCCGTGGATTTTCGATTTTTCCGATAGACATCAAAAATTTTAGTTTTTCTAAAGCGAGTCCGAATCGGAGTTGAGTTTGCATTAAAAATCCTTCGTCTACTTTTTTCCGAGGATCTTTTGTTCTTCTTGATAAATACCGTACATCGCCTCCAAAAAAATACTTTTCCATGACGAAATCAGAAATGCTGACAGCCCCGTGCAGAGGCTGCTCTTCGTTTTTCGACTTCCAAGTACTCAGAAGTTCTCCTGATAAACTTCTTCCGTAGCTATTCAACAAGCCTCCACCCGCAGGTGAGGCGTGGCAAGTCGAGCAATTCGCGTATCCATGCCTCATCATATCCGGAAATGCCATGGCTTTCATTGAGCCGCAAACAATTGCAAAAAAGATCATCATTAGTTGGACGAGATACGGCTTCACACGAAACCTCATTCCTTGTCTTTAAGCTTTACCAATACTTCGGTTTCTACATTTTCACTGACAGTTACACCTAAGTACTGTGGTACTGCGATATTAAAGTCCGATACTTTTAAATTGAATTTAGCTACAACATTTTTCGTCTTAGCCTGATAATCAAAATTCCCGCTTACACCTTTTGTTACTCCATGTAAAAGCAACTGACCTTGGAATTTCTTTGAAAAATCAGATTTAAGCTCCTCTTCACTAACTGCAATTGGTTCGATCTTAAGTTTTGCAGTCGGAAATTTTCCGATTTCTAAATACTTTTCCTTCATATGTTCATTTCTAAGTTCAATCCCCGTATCAAGATTTTTGAGATTAAATTCGAAATCGCCCGACGCCTGACCGTTTAAAATTTGAATTTCACCTTTAGGAAAATCTCCTTTTGATTGCCCGTGGATTTTTAGAAAACCTGGTTTGCCAATCGCGGTAAACTTTACTTCTCCAGCATTTGCCACAAGAGAACTTGCTACCGCTGCATATTGAAACCCTAGAATAAAGATACTGATCGATACTAATTTTTTCATAATTTCCCTTTGCTCTTCATTGAGTTATTGTTGTTCTACTTTCTAGTCTTCACAGTCATCGCCTCTTCGTCTTAAAATTTGAAACCTTTCATCGATGTAATAGTTTTCATCGAAGTACGTAGCCCGTCCTGATGCGAGGCTCGAAACAAAGAGCTCGCAAGGAATTGGCTGTGGCACAGGATTGGCTGGTGGATTGGGATTGCCTGGCGCGGTCGTCGCACTCTCAGGAGCACCGCTATTTATCCAGGCGATCAGCATTGATTTAGGCCCAGCGGGAAGCGTCGAGTTTTGGGGCATGAAACCGCTCTCAACAGCTCCCTTAATCCGTGAAATCTTTGGCTTCACCTGCGAATAAGTTTCCAAATTAATGCCGCCTTTATTCCCGCCCGCTTGCGAGTGACATCTCAAACAATAAGGCTGAAGAACTTGGGAATTAATCATCTTAAAATCGGCAGGGCCATTGCTGCCAGCACCTTCTTCTCCTGGCAGCGGAATTCCACCTTCCAAGACCTCCGTGTTGTTGTAACCACAGGCCGACAGGAAGAAGCAGACAAATAGAATAGTCATATTCTTCATTGAACACCTCCTTGTTTAGCGAATTTTTTGACACAAAAAATGCAGTGATCCTTTTTCGCTTTGACTCGGTCCAAAACTAATTTCCATTCGGCTTTCGCCACGACGACTTAAAGATTTAACAAAGCCCGTAATCGAATTTGATAGGTGATCCAAAATTGATTCACCGTAACCTCTGTGGGTTGAGGTTTCAGCAATGACTGGTTCAATGCTTTCACTTGAAAGCAAAGTCACTTTTAAAAGCTCTTCCAATCTTTTTGCTTTTAGCGATGAACCGAATCTCATATCTACTAGTAGCATTTCCGAAATGTCGTCGCCACGGACCTTCACAGTTAGCTCGTATAGATCCGTCGTGACTTGGCCTACGCCGGCGGTGCTTAAGAAATTCAAGACTACCTGGTTACTTACTTTATCAATACAGGTAATAGCTCTTCCATCGTCTGGGGAATTGCCACCATCATTTTGACCTCTGCGTGCGAAACTGACAGAGGTTACGAAAGTCGCCAAAAACATGACAATTAGGATTTTCATTTTAGATTTCATTTTTCCTCCTGTTTAGTTTCTATTCTACGACCCAAATTGCGCCGGCCATGCCATCGCCCTCTGCATCACCATGCGCATCGCAGAAGTAACCATATAGACCTGGCATTATCAGCCTTCGTGTTTGCGGGCTTACAAACAGTGCGTTTGAGGCAAAGGGATTTTCGACGTTACCAATGTTTGGCATTGCAAAAAGCGGATGATGGGTCGACGCCTGGATTGTAACCGAACTTCCCACTCTGACTTTTAAGCACTTTGGAGAATATTGCGAACCCGAGGTATTAATCTGGTTAGATTCACCTCCTAAAACGAAGTCCTTTGCTGAGCACCCCGCGACCGTTGGTGTTACCTGAGCTATTGAAGTTTGCGCTCCGAAAACTAGCAGACTTGTAAGGGCGTATTTTAAAACTTGTTGGCATTTCATTTTCATATTTTTTCTCCTTTGTTTTTATTGGAAATAAACTCGATTCGCTTCTGATCATTTCCTTGAAGTTAAATTTGATTCATTTTTATTGAGTAATCCAATAGTCTATTCTTGCGTTTAATGTTGTGATATGTTGTGATTTAAGAATGCCCAAAAAGTCTGTTGAAACTGACCTAACGACCTATTTTTACGAAGGAAAATACAAGGAAGTGCTACTTCACACTGGCGCAAAGCCTGTGTCATTTGATCATACAAATTTTGAAACACTCACTGCGCTACAAGTGGGCGCGCTCACTTTTGTGGGAGATTTAGCCGAAGCTCAATCAATATATGAAATTGGCATGAATCATCAGGATCTTACTTCCCGTTTCCATTTTAGCTGTCGTTTCTATTTGGGTGTCGGCTGTGTAAGGCGCTCGGCTTATTCGCAAGCTGCTTCCTATTTTGCGGCGAATGCATTGGAATACAAAAATAAAATTCTGCATAACGGTCTTAATGCGCATTCCGAAGAAATTTTTTATACTTTCCAGGGACGCGCATTCTTTAGTTTTTTTAGAGGCAATTTTAACAAAACTAAACCTCTAGCCGAAAAAGCCTATGAAGCTGCGTTTAAGAGTGATTTTGTATACGGTCAAATCCTTGCACTTGATCTCCTTGGACACTCCAACTGTCAGTTGGGCAATATACGCCGGGGTATTTTCGAGCTCGAGAAAGCCGCAAATTTGGCTCAAAAGATCGGAAACGGAAGCATCTTAACCGCACTTCAAACTTCATTAGTGAAATATAAAGCTCAGTTCGGCATCAATATACAACAGTCAATACAGAATCTCGAAACCGCAATTCAAGCACTTGATGCCCAAGATACCTATTCAAAAGCAGAACTGTATTTAGAACTTATTAGACAGCTTGTTCTTCGAGGAAGAGGCCGCGAAGCCCAACAAAAATTAGAAGCCGCTGGAGAAATTGTATATAAGCACAATAATAAGAGGCAATCCGGAATATACAATTTGCGATATGCTCACCTTCTTTTTCTGCGTGGCGAAAGTCACGCAGCACTTGCGCTCGTGAGAAGCTTAAGATCTAACCTCGATAAGCGTGTCGACATTTCAATTTTTTGCCAAGCTGCTGGATTAGAACAAAACATATTGCAGTACCAAAATAAAGAATCTTATTTGTTTGCCATTCCAGAAAGTTCGGCCAACTTTATAGATAAGCGCATTCATTTGCGAAATATAAAAAAGACCAGCGAAACTTCTAATAAAGGTGAAGATCCATTAGGTGATCTTCTAGATCTTGCTAGATTAGAAGAAAGTAGTATTTATACCGAAGTGAAGGAATTAGGCCTGCTTGGAATAATTCCCAAAATGCTTGGCATTCCTCCTGGATGTTCTGGAATTTTCTTAGGCCCAGGCCGAAGCGATATGATTCTAGTCAAGGGCGCTGACGTCACCTGCGTGGATCAAGGATTAACGGGTCCGATGAAAAAACTTATTTTACATTTGCACGGCGAAAGTTTTAAGTCGAAAGAATATTTAATTTCCCAGACTTGGGGATACCAGTATGAGTCTGAAATTCATGACAAACTACTGCATGCCACAATTGGAAAAATAAGGAAACTTCTGTCCACTTTTTCTTATTGGCTGGAATGGTCGAACGAGGGGTACCGATTAAGCCCTGATGTTCATATTTTCTACCCTAACGCGCCCGCCGCACATTCGATTTTGGCAACGAACTTTTTCAGTGTGAATGCAGAGGCACAACGTGAAGCGACCAATAACAATCAAAAAAATGTAAGTTCGCAAACTTCAGATGAGTTAAATTTCAGACAACTTAAAATCCTCAAGAGATTGCGGCCGGATAACTTTATAGGCGTAAGTCAATTTGCTGCCATATATAAGATATCAACAATGACTGCCTGCCGTGACTTGAGCTATTTACAAAAAAAAGGATTCCTAGTTCGGATAGGAAAGGGCCGTGCAACAGTTTATAAGTTAAAATAGCTTGAATTGGTAGCTCACAAGACCCATGTTACTTCTTAAGAAGGAGATTAAATTCTATGAAAAAAACTTTATTGGCTTTGATCATTTTTTATCAAATTCCGTCGACTAGCTTCGCCGCACGCCCGATCCGGGGAACTTACTCAGTACCCGTAAGCGACGAACTAAAGCAGTTCGCTTCATATGATGTTAAATTTAAGGATGCTGACTATCAAAGTTTACCAAGCCAAATAAACTTTCCACTTCCCGTTGACCTAGTCGGAGAGCCGATCAATATCTTTATCGCTAAGGAACCAGGTTTCGAGAATGTTTGGAAAGGACCTCTAGCACAAGGGGTTTGCACAAATGAAAATCGTAACTTTACCTGCAGAATTGAATTTATTGGACTTAAGTTTGATCAAGAGAAAATCATTTCCGCTGTGAACTCAAAATATCCATCGGCGTCTGAACGCGCAGGGCGACTTAGCGTTGCAAGACATTTTAGTGGCGAACCTATAGGGATCATAACTTACAAATTAAGAGGAAAATCTAAAGAATTTTCTGACTAAATAGAAACATCTAGCTTATAGAGGCAATCGCCGCGGGGCCATGGGCTTTGAAAAGCTCTTCCTTTAAGCACTGATGATCAAGCTGGTGCGCTTACTCACATGACAAAAAACCTTATTACTAGGCCCACTCCTCAATACCCTAATTTAGGTACATATTTACTCAATTTAGGACAATTTTTTTCTAGACTTGATATTTACCTAAAATAGGTCGATAATAACCTAAATTAGGAACAATTATGCTAAATGAACTTTTCGGTGGTCAGACAACAACAAAGTGCCTTCTCTACATAACTGCGATGCGCGAAGCCTACGCGCTTGAGATTTCGAAAGCATTTTCGATCAGCAACACACAAGTCGCAAGAACCTTAAATAAACTTGAACAAGCTGATATCTTAGTGGGACAAGAAAAGGGCCGGACACGGATCTATTCGTTAAATAAATTCTGGTTTCTTTATAAAGAACTCGATGCACTTCTTCAAAAAGTCATTCTCAATATGCCTCTGGACGATCAGGAAAAGTTCTTTATGAAAAGAATGCGCCCTCGAAAGAAAAATAAGTCGCTATGAAGATTTCCAAATCCATGAAGCGCAAAGAATTCGCCGCAGCGGTGGTCCGCCAGCTGGAAAAACATGGCATTTCCTGCGTTCTCGTCGGCGGCGCCTGCGTATCCATCTACACAAATGAGAAACATGCCTCTCACGATCTGGATTTCATATCTCAATACTCGCATCAATCTATCGCAGATGCTTTGGCCGAAATCGGATTTCGAAAAGAAGGTCGCTATTTCACCCATTTAAATTCAATGCTTTATGTGGAATTTCCAACTGGTCCCGTCGCAATCGGGAATCAAACTCCCGTAAAGCCAGAGGGAGAATTAATCGTAAAAAACACCGTTATCACGATGTACTCCCCCACTCAGTGTGTGATGGATCGACTTGCCGCTTGGTTCCACTGGAACGATCGCCGAAGCCTTATCCACGCTTTGTGGGTTTGCGAAAAGCATCCAATAAATTTAGATAAGGTCAAACGATGGGCCGCAAAAGAGGATCAAACTGTAAAGCTCGAACAGTTCATAGAAGAATACAAAAAGGTTAAAAGGCTTGGGAAAGAGCAATAACTGGTGCCTTAAAAGCGTTACCTTATTGATTAGAAAATTTCCCTCAACTACCGTAAGGGAATGAAAAATACATTCGTACTAGTTTTCTTGTCACAAATGTTCTTTGGCTGTGTCGTTACTCCAGAATCAAAGGAAATCGCAAAAGAGCCACAAGTTTTCGAACGTCCACGGCCCTCAGAAAGCCTGAAAGGACGAGCAACTGGAAAACCTGTCGTGGTATATTACGAAATTGCGGATTGGACTATTTGTGCGACACCCTCTATCACCTTTGAACATAATCTTGAGCACAAAGCAGATATGAAACCGCTAAAGGACGTAATGATGCCGAAGTGGGGGAGGCCATTTGAATTTTATGCTTTTTATTACTATGAGCCCATGGATGATGGTTACTTGAAATACTATATTGTGACTGATGCTTACACTGTAGGTATGGAGCCTAAGGAGAAATGTTTCGAACTTGTTTTTGAAAAACCAGACGTTGAAAAAATGTGTGAGCCACAAAAAATCATCCCTAATCTAAAAA
This sequence comes from Bdellovibrionales bacterium, assembly GCA_031428555.1. Lineage (GTDB taxonomy): Bacteria > Bdellovibrionota > Bdellovibrionia > Bdellovibrionales > Bdellovibrionaceae. The sequence goes on from JANPPO010000130.1 coordinate 13,729, forward strand.
AATGGTTACTTCCAAATCAAGTCACCTTCAAGGATCCTCAAAAAATTATAAAAGCTGCTTATCAGCTGCCGATGACATTAGAGGGATGTTTTGAGGGTAAATCTCTGGATATAGTCTTGAGTCTGAAACGGACTGTCGCCAAGTGAACAGAAAAGCCTTTTTTCTAGGCAGCTGCATGCTCCGAAATGGGGCGAGTTTCTAAACTAACTTATTGAGGCAATCGCCGCGGGGCCATGGGCTTTGAAAAGTTCTTCCTTTAAGCACTGATGGTCTTTTAATTTCAATGTTGGATCTTTCTTCATAATATCAAATGCAGCTTCCCTGGCCTGTAAAAGCATGGGGAAATCTCTTACAAGGTGGGCGAGTTTAAATCCTGCAAGACCTGACTGCCTTGTTCCTAAGAATTCTCCTGGCCCGCGCATTTCTAAATCGAATTCTGCGATTTTGAATCCGTCTGTGGTTTTTTCCATGTATTCAACTCTGGCCCGGGCGTCATCGCTGACGGCGTAGCCTAACATCAGTATGCAAAAACTTTTGTGTTCGCCCCGTCCGACTCGGCCTCGGAGCTGATGTAGTTGGGATAAGCCGAAGCGTTCTGAGTGTTCAACGATCATGACGGTTGCATTTGGTACGTCGACTCCGACTTCAATAACTGTCGTGCTTATCAAGACTTGATATTCCTGCGCACGGAATTTTTCCATGACTTCATCTTTTTCAACTGGCTTCATGCGGCCGTGTAGGAGACCAAAGCGAATATCGGGATATAAAGCTTTTAATTTTTCAAATTCTTCCACTGCATTCTTAAGATCCATCTTTTCGCTTTCTTCAACGAGCGGATAGATGACGTAGGCTTGCCGGCCTTTTAGGATTTGTTCTCTCATGAAATCGAAGGCTTTTGCCCTTTTTGATTCATAAGCGACGCGGGTTTGAATCGGCGATCTTCCTGGAGGCAATTCATCTATGAGTGAAACTTCCAAATCCCCGTAAACGGTCATGGCTAGAGTTCTGGGGATGGGTGTTGCGGTCATAATAAGAAAGTGTGGATTAAGCCCTTTTACTTTTAAGGTCCCACGCTGCTCGACACCGAAACGATGCTGTTCATCGATTACAACAAGGCTTAAGTTTTTAAAGACGACGTCATCTTCTAAAAGCGCGTGAGTTCCAATTAATAAATCGATCGTGCCTTCTTGAAGTTTCTTGAAAATTTCTTTTCTTTCAGCTGGCTTTGTCTTTCCCGTGAGGATGGCAGTTCTCATAGAAGACGAGAGAAACTTGATTGAATTTTTATAATGTTGTTCCGCTAAAATTTCAGTTGGAACCATGAGGCAAGATTGGAACCCGCTTTGCGCAGCATGAGTACACGCTAATAAACAGACTAATGTCTTTCCACTTCCGACATCGCCTTGAACAAGCCGATTCATCGGATGTGGACCTTCCATGTCTTTTAGTATTTCGCCGTATGCTCTGACTTGCGCGTTGGTCATTTTGAATGGCAATTTTTGAATAACATCTTGGACAGCTTTTTGATCATTCTCGATCACGGGACCTTTTTCTCTTTGCAGGCCTGTCTTTTTCGCAGCCAAGAAAAGTTCGAGCCAAAAGAATTCCTCAAAAATAATTCTTCTTTGTGCCGGTGCTTTGAAAGCTAAGAAATCAGTTCCCTGTTCCATCGAGGGATTGTGGATCTCCGTTAACGCCTTTTTTCTTGGCATGAGTTCATACTTCTTCATCAAGCTGTCAGGAAAATTTTCTGCAGGCCATGGATCGACTTGCTCTAAGGCTCCGCGAACAAGTTTCATAATCTTATTTGAACTTGTTCCTTCGAGTTCGATATAAAGTGGGATCAACTGATCTTGAAGTTCTTCTTCGGGTTCGATGTCTCTGATATCGGGATGGTGAAACTCGATGCGGCCGCGGTAATCTTTGACTTCGCCGACAACTCTCACTTCTTTGAGCGGAGTGAATCTCTCGAAATATCCTTTGTATGGAACTCGAAAAAATTTGCAGTGAATCATGCCTGAGGCATCTTTCAAAGTGACATCATAAATTCGCTTAGATGATTTTCCCAAAGGAACACTAGCGACTTTAACAATCTGTGCTTTTAAACTGACAGTTTCGCCGGGTTTGAGCGATGCAATGTTTCTGGCCTGACGCTGGTCTTCGTAAGATCGCGGAAAGAACTCGATGAAGTCCTGTACTGTTTTAAGACCTTTTCGCGAAAATAATTCAGCGAGCTTAGGCCCTACTCCTTTTATAAACTGAATGGAAGTGTCTAGACTTATGGCCATGTCTGGATTTTATTTTCCCCTTTTAAATGCCTCAGGTAACATCCGATATGTCACAATAGATAGCAATGGAAAAGAACACTTATTTTCGCATCAGATTAAGCACGATTCGCCCGGACAAAGTCACGAGCTTCAACATCTATGTTTTCATAGATGAAAAATATTATCTATACCTAAAAGCTGGCGATCGAATCTCGGATGGAAAAATTGAATCTCTGCACAATCGTGATACGGGCGCTTCATTTTTCGTGAAAACATCTGATAAAGATTTGTACCGAATGTGGGTTCGCGAAGAAATGAATTCCAATACCCTCACTCCTGAACAAAAAGCAAAAATTCTAAGAGAATCTTCAATCGCTATCATGGAAGATCTTTTCGAAGTTGAAGATGTGAATCAAGCAATGGATGCAGCTCGTCCCATCGTGACTGAATTTATTAATTTTATGGAATTCCATCCAGATAGCATTCACTTTATGCTTTCTCTTTCTGGTCATGATTTTTATACTTACAATCACTCCCTCGATGTCAGCATCTATGCATTAGGCTTAGGCGGAGTCCTCGGTTACGATAAAAAAACTTTAGAAGAATTAGGCCTGGGTTCTCTCTTTCACGACGTAGGCAAAAGAAATGTAAGCCTTGATATTCTATGTAAAAAAGGTCCACTCGACGAAGCCGAGTGGGCTCAAATGAAAATGCATGCTGCATTCGGTTTGCAAATTCTGAACCAACATCCCAACATTTCTGATGCTGTTAAAGCTGCGGCTTTTGAGCATCATGAATCATGGGAAGGAAATGGTTATCCTCAGCAATTAAAGGGTCAAGAGATTCACCCATTTGCCCGAATAGTAGCTCTGACAGATACATACGACGCGATGACAACACAGAGATCGTACAACAAACCGATGTCTCCTTTGGATGCGCTGACTATGATGAAAGAAAAATTAGCGGGTCGCTATGATCCCGATATGCTCAAAGCGCTGCATTCAGTTTTGTTCAAAATGAAAGCCGCTTAAAGCTAATAAAAAAGCAGACGCTTAAAGGATTTTTACATGCTCATGATGTCTTTGTTTTTGTTACTCAATGCACAGCCCTCTTTTGCCCTTGAAGCGATGAAGCCTGCATCTCTTTGTACTCGCATGATTCATGCGTCGGGTAAAAAAGAATGTGAAGTAAAAGCTACGAAGTTAAAACTAGATTGGTATGCAGCGACGGCCTGCAATGCTTTGAACGATGATAAATTTTTTCTAAATTGCTGGCAAAATGTTGCGGGTGCTGATTTTAATCCCGACGCCCTAGGTCGTTGCGTTGAAAATCCAGATGATAATGATGATGCAATTTACAAGTGCATTATTTCTTTAAAGAATAACCGTGTGCCGGCTA
>JANPPO010000131.1:0-18019 GCA_031428555.1 Bdellovibrionales bacterium
GCTCTGTGAAACCAGGCAGCTGGCTTGAAATTTCAGAATACGACTCAGTTAAAGCAGGACAGATTTTTTCGCAAGGGTTTGTCCAACTTTTTATCTTAAAAGAAACGCCAAACCTTCAGCCTCCGGTTTTTCCGTTTATGGTTTTGGTTCAAAATTTAGATGAAATTCAAATTTCGTCTTGGAAAAAATCGTCTCTTTTTAAAGGCTTCATGTGGCGAACTGACTCGGCAATCTCTGAATCGGAGGTCTCACAAATGCAGGATGAACTCTGGATCGATTACATAATCAAAGATCCTAAGAAATCAGAAGCTACTTTAAAGATCCTTCCAACCTTGCCTACAAAAGGATTTTTTGTTTCTGCAGATGAGTCAGTTTCACCTCGCAAACTTAACAATCTTCTCAATAAAACTAAAATTGAGTCACTCGCAAGGCCGCACGACATTATTGATTCAAAATATCAAAATTGGGAAGACTTAGAAATTTTTGAAAAACCTATCATTGAAAAAAATCAAAATTCGAATCCGGAAGTCTCTGTCATCATTCCGCATTATGAAAGTCCGCATTTCTTGTGCAATGTCTTAAAGCATTTGCAGGATGAATTTAAAACATCTCCTCCATTTGAGGTCATCGTCGTCGATGACGGATCTTCAGTCGAAGCGTTTAATCAAATCTCTTACTTCGCCCAGAGACATTTATCCTTACTTCCTGTTCGAATCTTTAAGTGGAAAGAAAACCACACGCTTTCTACCGGCGAAAAAATTTTTAGAGCGGGTGCCTCAAGGAACTGGGGCGCGACCGCGGCGAAGGCAAAGAATCTTTTTTTCTTAGACTCTGATATGCTGGTACCACGAAATATAATAAGTGAAGTTCTTAAATCTTTGGAACACTACGATGTTATTCAGTTCGTCAGAAAGCATATCCCCTACCATTTAAGCTCTGAAACAACCTCTTACAAAGAACTCTTAAATTCTTCAGAACTTTATATCGAGGAGTCCAACTATTGGAAAAACTTGTTTGAATGTAAAGCTTGGTCGGAGCTCTTAGATTTTTGGAAGTACACTTGCACTTATGCTTTGGCACTTAAAACAGAAACATTTTTCGCAGTCGGAAGAATCCGCAGGAACTATATTCAGTACGGGTTTGAAGATACCGATTTGGGATACAGATTATTTAAGTCCCATTATCGATTTCAGCTGAACACCAGCCCGCTCCTCCATTTAACTGCAAAACCTGACCGCAGCCAAAACTACTTATTCAAATTTCAAAAGATGAATCGAATCCGATTTATGGCCAGAACTTTTTATAAGCTCAATTTAGAACCAAGCATCTATAGTAAATTTCAGACATTGCTCGATTAGTTAGTCGCAATCCCTTCGGAGCTAGTTAGTCGCAATCCCTTCGGGATTAGTTAGTTAGTCGCCTCTGTACTGGGAAACATTTAAGTGTTCTAGAATTGAATAGAAAAACTTTTTGACTGAAAAGTTTTTACCGCTGCCAGCTCCGGAATATTTTGAAAAGACTCGTTCATAACCTTCAATTAATTTAGCCCATTCTGGTTCAAAATGGGGTTTTACTAGATAAACCACCGAAGAGGTTTTCGTAGTTTTGTGTCGAGATTTTATATACTTTTCGCCTCGACCTTGCGCTTTAGCTTTTTTTAGAAGCTCTTTTTGCGAAAGTTCTGATGTGTGCATGACAGAAAGTTCTAAATCAAGATACAGTTTTGTGCTGGATTTTGCGAGTCGCACAAATAATTCTTTTTCCGAACCACCATAAAGAATATTTTCATCGAATCGCAAACCAGGCAATTTTGACTTCTGAAGTAGCATATGGCCGCCGATTAAGGCCTTCGCCTTGAGATCGTCAGATATAATTTGCTGTCGTAACCAGTCCATTTGTAAATAGTTATAGGCTTTCGTTGCGAGATTAGCATCTGTCGATACTTTGTAACCGCCCCCCACACCTGAAGTATTAGGATGAAGTTCCATAAATTTTATTAATTTTTGAATGTGATGTGGGTCGTCCAGCATACAGTCCGAATCTAAGAATAACACCAAGTCTGAAGTGCTTTTACTGATTCCAAAATTTCGCGCGCAGTTTACACCCCTCTTCGATTCAACAAATTGAATCCAAGAAGGCCATTCGGAATGATCCAATGAAGGCTTCACCGGATTAAAGATGACCCAAACTTCCAAGGTGACATTTTTTTGCAATACCAAACTAGCTAAGCAAGATCGAAGAGTTTGATCAAACTTTATAGCTGGAATCACGACGCTGATTGGACTCATCTTTTTTTCCTAAAATTCTTTTATTAATTTCGTGTTCTAATATCCAATAAATTTTTCTGACAGGATAAAAAATGGGAGCATTTCTTGACCTCGCTATAACCCAATATAGCCTTATAAATGAAATTTGAGTTCTCACTTTCGTTAAATTATAAATTCTTACTACCCTTATCTTTGCGAAGTCATAAAGTGCCAACCAATTTCGACGGTTGGGTCTTAGTATCGTCCAAATAAGTTGGCGAAAGAAAAAAGAATATTCTGGTCCTGAAGCATTTAAAATAGTCTTCGCTGATGCCTGAGTCCAATATTGGATTTTTTCACGAGATCTCAAGTCAAACATCATATTGTCATATGTCGGATTTAAAAGAAAAAGCAGTTCAGATTTAGAAATTGACTCTCCAATTTGAGTTTCTAAAATCTGAAGACCTACCTCATCAAAACGCTGACTTTGCTTGAGCCAGGAAATACGGTCCCACATTTCAAATGGCGTTAGCCACCTTTCAAAAGAAGTTCTTTTTAGTTTTACGTGAATCAGAAGTCTAGGAAGAGGCTTAATATTTTCAAAAACTTGTTCCGGATGAAAATGCAGATCCGGCAAGTAAACCAAATCAATATTTCGGTAAGCATTAAACATGGCTTCCAGCATGCTGGCTTCTTCTACCGAAATTATTCGATCCACCCAGATTTGAACTTTTTGGTTTTTTTCTAACTTATCTAGAAGCTGATTGCTGGTTAAATTCTCGAGACTCAGATAAGTCTGAAACTCTCCCGTATCATCTGAGTTTTTTTCGGCCGAATAGGTGTCGATTGGAATCAAACATGGCATCCAAGGGTCAAACTTTAAATCCGTTTTCTTTCGGTCCGCGACTTTAGCAATTTGCCAGAGTGGATTCTCGACTAGACCAAATACATGATGATTCAAAAGGCGTAATATACGTGTGGTCACAGCTGACTAAAGTAATAGCTATTTTTGCTCTTGAAAAGCAGAATTATGATTCATTGTCTCGACTTGGTACGCTCATAGACGATTAGAGGGGCCCACTTGTATTTTCAAGTGGAATCCTGCAGGCTTAGTAGATGGGGTGCCAAATTACTAACCGATCTAACAAGCTACAAAAGGGCTCAGTGCTTAACAGCAAACTGGGTATGTCGTTAATTGAGGTCCTCATCGCTTTGGGCATGGTTGGAATTCTCTCATCTGTTATTGCAACAGTGATGCAGCAAATGCAGAAGGCGCAAAATCAAGTTAACGTCGTTAACACTATTGAAAACATGCGAATCAATATTCAGAAACTTATCGCCGATGGAAACGCTTGGCGCCAAACTGTCGAAGCAGGTCCGAATGCTTCTCTCGTTTGCGTAAGAACGAATTCAGCTTGTAATAATACTGTTGGCTCAGGTGCTATCGATTCAAGAGATGGCACCTTAAACACAACGCTCGATGCCGCACCGTTTTTTGATCTTCCACTATTGGAACAAGCGCAATCGGCTGGTGGAGGCCCAAGCCAAGCTTATTTGAATACAACAAATCCAAATAGCGGATTTTCAAGCAAAGGTGTTCCCTGCACTACATGGAGTCCCGATGGAAATGATGATTGTCCGATCCGATGGAAACTTAAATCAGCTTTTGAATGTCAGGGTAATGCACCAACTTGCTTAAATCCAACTATCCGAGTGATCGCAATTCTTTATTACCGTAATTCGGGCGCTTCTGATCAAAGACTTATTATCAATGAAAATAAATTCCGTGTTGATATCCGTCGTGGCGCCAAAGGCGACACCCGTGCGGAAAGATTCAGTGCAGATTATTCAAGATCTGGACCCGGTGCTAATGGGGGCCCTTGCGCTTCATCTGGTACCACGATTCCGATAGGCACAAGTGCGGCACCAACAAATCCAACACTAAATGAAAATGGCAACGTGGCACTAGCTGGCGGTGGAGTGATGAACTTCAACCCGGGAACTTATTCTTGCTCGGCTAATAGCACCTGCTTCGGTTGTGGGTCTTTTCGTCTAGAGCTGTTGGTTAATAACACGTCGATTTTCAGATCCAATTCAATGCTAGCAAAAGATCAACAGCTTGGCACAGTCTCGATAAATCAAGTAACATTCACCATCAATGCCGTAACCCCGGTTAGGCTTGTCCAAACCTGCACTCCAGATCCCATAACTCCAGTGACTGGTGTCGATGATTTCGGTCTTGGAATGGCGCTACCTGATTATGTTGCGCCCTCAAAGTTTGCCGAGATTCAATGTACGAGGATTTTCTAGTTCTTAAAGATTTTCTGGAACCGGGTAATAACCAAAAACGAAAAAAGCGGGCTTTAAGTGGCCCATTTTTTTTGTCGTTTCGAGATCTTTTCTAAGCCAGAATCCCATGCCGATCGGCCGATACTCTTCTCTTAAAAATTCTCCGATTTCTGGTTCAATCAGTTTTAGGCGAGCGGAGTAAACGACGACTTCAGGACGCTTTTCTTTAACCCATTTTAAGCTAAGAGAATTCGATTGATCATCATCTGGCCCGACATAAAACAAATGTTGTGGTGACCTTGGAGCGACGCCTAGTCCGTCAAACAAATGCCCTTGCGGAATCGTTTTCACGAGACTTTCAATTTCTTGAATCGTCTGAAGCTGTATCGAATTGGGATAATAATAACTTGGAGAAATTCGTAGCGAAAAAATGGCCAGAGCGATGACAAGGAGAGCCGTTAAGTATTTCGCTTCAATCTTTTTTAAGATTGGAATCAGTCCTAAAAATAAAAATCCCCAGTAAGAGCCGACGAAAAAAGGCAACGCTGGTTTGTGAAGTAAAAGAATCAAAAGAGTTGCAACGCCGACTGCAACCCAAGGATAGTCTGAAGATCCCAATTTTTTCTTTGTTACCAAAATGAGTTGCCCCACTAGTCCGGAAACTAATGCTAACCATAAAACAGCATCGTTTTCCAAATAACCAATTAAGTTGCGATTAAAAAATGGCTGAATTGATTGTGAATAATAAGATTTAACATAGAAGCTGATGGCGTTAAGACTGCTCCAACTAATTTTTCCATCAAAAATAACCTGATCTAAAATTAAATAGCCCAAAATGAGAGCCCAGCCATAGACCAAACAAAATCGGAGCCGAATATTTTTTTGCAATTGAAACAAAGAAAAGAAAAAAATCAAAACACTGATGAATATACTTTTTGGAGTTACCGCGAACAGCAGAACCGAAAATGCAAAAGTAAAAAAACCTAACTTAAGCCATTTATCCGAAGCAAACTTCGGAGCGTGAAGAAAAAAGAAGAGTGCTAGAAAAAAAGAAAGAAAATCCGAGCGAATTAATCCAATCTGTGAAAACCCAAGGTTAGAAAAAATTAATATCAAAACCAGCAAAAGCGATTTTTGAATCGACAGATATTTTTTAAAAATCGTAAAAAAACAAATGAAGCTGCCAGCTCCTAATAAAGTATAGAAAGCTTTCGCTACTTGAACATGTTCGACAGAGGTTAGATCAAAAGCATAAATCCAATACAGAGAGAGATGAAAAAGTGGTTTATAGATGAGGGCCGGTTGAAATTTCCAATTATTCCATTGATTCGCTAAACTAATGGGCCAGAACTCTGAGTCCCCGATCCAGTTATTGAATGAAAAGTAGGACCAAATAGCTAGAACTCCTAGCAAAATTGCCCAGGCACTGTGTTTCGAGGGAAATAAATTTGTCTTTTGACTTGGGTTCATTAGTTACCTATCTTAACTTTGTTTTATGCTTGAACAAAAGACTATTTCCTTAGTTATTCCATGTTTAAATGAAGTGGCTGCAATTGCTTCGGTGATGCTTCGTTTAGAAATCGCGAAGGAAAAGTTAAGTGCGAGTGGCTGGAAGCTTGAAACACTGGTTGTGGACGATGGCTCTACCGATGGCACTCCGGAAGCTCTTCAATCTTATCCGCATTTGGTCCGTGTTATTACTCATCCTACAAATCTTGGTTACGGTCAGGCTCTTAAAACAGGGTTTGCACAAGCAAAGGGTCAGTTGATTGCTATGATGGATATGGATGCCACTTATGACCCCATCGATCTATTGACCTTACTGAATCATTATCAGGTTGAAAATTTGGATGTGGTTTTTGGAAATAGATTACTTCCGAACAGCGATTTTACTGCCTGGCGTCGGTTCGGGAATCGACTTTTCGGATTTCTATTCAAGTATTGTCTTAAACTTCCTGATACAGACGTATGTTCTGGACTCAGGCTCTTTAAGCGGAAGTTTGTCCCAGCAATTTTAGAACTTCCCTACCGTGGATTTAATCTTTCAATTGCTATGAGCGCTCTATTTCTAACTCACAGCTCACGATGCCAGCAAATACCGATCTCCTATTCGGCCCGCCTAGGCGAGTCTAAATTAATGAGTTGGGTTGAAGGTTGGACCCATCTTTATGTTATTCTTTTGCAATGGACTCGAAGCCGAAAGTCATACTGAACTGTCGTTCACCTGAATCTCTTTTACCTGCTTTGCAAAAAGCTTTGCAGGATCAAATGCATTCGATCGAACTGAAATTACTAGAATCAAAAACTTGCCCCAGTCGCTTAAGTCAAATTGATGAAGAAGATCGAATCTATTTTTTCTTTGATGAAGACGTTGAACTTCCGACCATGGATTACTTAAAAAACGTATCTCAGTTATTCAGAAATAATCCGGATCTACTTGTTCTAGGTGGACGCTATTTACCACACATAAACCAATCTTACTTATCAAATTCATATAACACCCAGATCGAGTTTTGGCTTTTTCGGCAACAAGGATTAAAAAATGGCCTTATCCCCTGCCAAAATTTACCAGGCGGAGTTTGGATTATTTCCGGCCGAGTTAAAAAACATCTTCACGACTGGCAAGAACCCGAAGTCTGGGCAGGCGAAGATACTTACTCTATAAGATGGTTACAAAAAAAGGGAATTCAGTCTTTCTATCATGAGGCTGCTGACGTCATTCATCATCCACGAAGTCACTTCGTTCACTTCTGCAAAAGAGCTTTTCTTCAAGGCCGAGCAAGAGAAAAGCTTAGCTTAAGAAGTCAGTACAAATCCCTAAGCTGGAATTTAATCTGGAAGCATAAAATATACTGGCCAGGCTGGGTCCTGCATCAAGCATTCGTCGAAATCGGAAGTTTTCTTTTCCTGATAAAGTCTTTTGCCGCTAAAAAGACTCCTGACATTTCTCCGACTGAATATAAAAAGTGAGTCATCACAAATAAACCAAATAGTTTTAATTTTTGCACGAACGAAAGTTTCGCCATCATCGATAAAAATAAAATTCCGATTAGATAAATAGCGCCAGCGACGAACAAGAATTTAAATGGAACTAGCGGAAGAAAAAAGAGTAATATTCCAGGCCATGGTCTTCTGGTTTTAAGTATTCCCCTATTGTAAGCTATCAGCCGAGTTTGCCAGATTCCATTGCGGAAAGCTTTTTGCGCCCACTCACCCCACGTGTGAGCTTGCTCATGCCACAAAAAAGATTGCGGATTAAACTGCAGCTGAAAACCTTTTTCGCGAAGCCTTAAACTGATATCTAAATCTTCAGCTGAAGAACTTAATAAGGGGTTAAATCCGCCGACCGTCTCAAGAGCTTTTTTATCATACAGAATGTGCGTCGTTGAAACATGCTCAAGAAATTCAGTTGGCCCCGTCGACCGCATTTGAGCGGATCCAAAATGACCGAAATAACTTTTTCTCATTTCATCGAGCAAAACTAAAATCTCATAAATCGGACAAAATTTTTGAGATCCACCCCGAGCTGCGATTTTAGGGTTGTCACTCCACTCATGAATCAAATGTGGCCACGTAGCGGCATCAAGCCTACAGTCGGCATCGATCATATAAATCCATCTGGTTTTCGCGGTTTTTATAATGTCGTTTCTGGCTTCTGCGAGATTATTCTCAGTCCGTTTAAGAATTGTGAACTGAATAGATAGATTTTTAAGGACTTGATCGGAAATTCTCACAGTCTGGTCTACGGAATTATTGTCGACAACTACGATATGCAGATTCGTAACGTCTTTTTTCAAAAAGCTTAAAGATTCAAGGCAGCGTTGAATTCTTTTTTCTTCATTAAAGGTGATAATTCCAACTGTCAGAGGCTCGTTCATTTGTATAACTTTTGATCACTTTTGGAAAGAACACAAGGGACGCTTAAGAATAACAGTTTTTCCTGAAAACACCCGCCCTCCCTGCTAAAACTAAGGGATGAAAACACTCATCTTTAATCTGACATTCGTTATCGCTTCAATCTCTTTCGGCGCAAAATCTGAAAAATCGATCAGCTGGAAATGTCAGTCGACTTATAAAGATCCTATTTTCTACCGTGCAACACTTGAAGGACCCAGCAAAGCCCAAACTTATAAGCTCAAGTTTTCTTACACTTATTTAAAAGAGAATTTGAATTTTCAATATGATGTGAAAAAGATTAATAAGTCTTTCATTGGACAAAAAGCTCGTGCGTACAATTTAACGCCGCAGAAGAATAAGTCCGTTCGACTATACATTGAGACCGACAAAGACGGTCCAATCGATATGATCTGTCGCTAAATTTTAGATTACAATTTTCAATTCGACGCTGGCCATACAAATTGGCCAGGCAAAATTAACCTGGGCTCATCATGATCATGGCTTGGCCTTTTACGCAGAGATCATTATTTGATTTTCTCTTCGCAATTGTTTCGACCGTACCAATTCTTTTTTCAGGGCGCATTCCAGTTAATGTCACAGTGATTAGAACTGTATCTCCGATATAAACTGGATTTGTAAATTTCATTTCTTGGCCCAAATAAATTCCAACTCCCCAAGTGTCTACTAAGGCTCTTGAAAAGAAGCCCGCGATAAGTATACCGTGGGCTATACAGCGGCCAAATTTTGTATTTTTAGCGTATTCTTCGTCAACGTGGATGGGATTAAAGTCACCCGTGACTTCAGCAAATTTCATCACCATGTCACGGGTTACAGTCACTTCGTATGTTTTCGTGTATCCTACAGTATCTCTGTCCGACATAAATCCTCTATCGATATCCATCATTAAACGTTCCAATAAACTTACAAAATATTAGCAGCAAGTTCTGCGAGCTCTGATCTTTCACCTTTTGTTAAAGTGACATGGGCTGCGATAGGATGACCTTTGAATCTTTCAACTGCATAAGTCAAACCTGAATTTGCTGAGTCAACGTACGGATTGTCGATCTGATAAATATCCCCGGTCAAGACCACTTTTGTGCCAGATCCAGCACGCGTCACGATCGTTTTGATCTCGTGCGGTGTTAAGTTCTGCGCTTCGTCTACGATCAGGTACTGCTTTGGAATCGAACGACCTCTGATGTAAGTCAGCGGCTCGATATTGAGCATTCCTTGATTAATAAGTTCTTGTGCACGACCTGCGGCTTTTTTATCAGCCCCCATTAAGAACTCAACGTTATCAAAAATGGGCTGCATCCAAGGATTTAGTTTTTGTTCGATATCACCTGGCAAGTAACCGATGTCGCGACCCATTGGGAAAATTGGTCTTGAAACCAGTAGTCTTTGGAAGCGACTTTCTTCGAGTGTCTTATGAAGTCCGGCCGCAATCGCTAACATCGTTTTACCAGTTCCAGCTTTTCCCACAAGAGACACAAAAAGAATTTCGTCATTCAGTAAACAATCAAGTGCAAAAGATTGTTCGACGTTTCGTCCGTGAATTCCCCAGATACTATGATCGGGACTATTCAATGGAACAAGCGCTTGATCTTGAAAACTGAATCTTCCAATCGCAGAGTGGTTTGGATTCGATTTATCTTTCATGATCACATACTGGTTTGCTAGTAACTTAGTCGCATTGTATTCTAACTTTTTACTTCGGTAAAAAAGATCGATCTGTTCAGGTGTCAGCTCAATTTCCTGATACCCTTCGTACATGTTTTCAGAATTACCTTGTTCATTATGTGGTTCATAATCACGCGCAGGAATTCCATACACGTCTGCTTTAATACGCAAGTTGATGTCTTTTGTTACAAGTTCCACTTTATGTCTTGGATGTTGTTTCTGAAGACCAATTGCGGTCATCAAAATTCTATTATCAGCTTTTGCTAAATCTAATTCCTGAGGCAATGCAGACATAACTAAATCAGAGTTTACGTAGATAAAGGCTTCGCTGTTATCGAGCTGAACACCTTGAGGCAAAGAACCTTTTGATCTCAAGACGTCAATGAAGCGAGAGAACTGACGCGCATTTCGTCCATTTTCACCCTGGTCTCTTTTAAAGCGATCAATCTCTTCAATGACCGATATTGGAATATGGATATCAGCATCACCGAATTTAAGTAATGCGAGAGCATCAAAAAGAATCACATTGGTATCAACTACGATTTTTTTTCTTTTTGGACTGGTAGTTCCACTTTTAGACAATGCCGCCTCCATGAATAATTCGAGGTCTCTTATCATAAGAGACTTCAAAACTATTGCACCTTAAACCTCGACATAAGTCTACGAGAAGTTTGGAAGCCGAAACGCCAAAAAAAGAGGCTAAATCAAGCGACCGACTTGCATAAAGCCGGCGCTAAAATGATGCGCTTTTTAAGTGCCCGCGATATGCGAAACTTGGATATCACCGTGATCAGTTTTCAAAGTCGCTGACACGTTTTCAATAAATTTTACGAAATGATGAAGTGCTGTATTGTTCATTGATTCTGCTAGAAAATCAGTTCCGACTCGAGTCACAGCTTCATCAACGATGAATCTCTGATTTCTTAAAACAACCACAAATGGAAAAAATGTTTTGTGATTAAGGTAAAGTCTCATTGCCACTTCTTGATTCTGCCTAAAGTAGCTTTGAGAACCTTCCACATTAAATGACACACCTTTTTCGGAGATGTCATGAAGAGCAACTTTTAACAAACCCTTCTCTGGGATGACTGCAAAGGCTCCAATGAATTCGTTTAGAATTGTACGTTTTACGACACGACGCTCACTGTTAATAATCGCTTCTCGCGCCTCTGTCATATCGACTACTTCGGCTGGTTTGGTTTTTTTAGGCTTTTCATCCTGATTTCGACCCTTTAGACGCTTCGTGATATCTATAATTTGACCCAAAAGACCCTCCCACTGTGTCTAACAATATATCGGCTGAAAAGGCTGAAATCTTTATAGGAGACTTATCGCATGAATAACTTGATTGAGCCCCAGAGAGGATTAAATTGAAGAGGATGGGATTTAAGATTTTTTCAGTCCTCAGTCTAGCGTTCCATGGTCTGCTTTTGCTGGGCCTTTTCATATGGGAACCGCCGGTTTCGATGCTGCCTTCGCAGGCCAAGAGACCAGTCGAGGTCGTCTACGTTAAAAAAGCTGAAGAATCTAAAAGCTCTGAAAAGACTTTTGTTCGCCAAGTTAAAATTCCTGAAAATATGAAATTCGAAGATCCGGCTGAAGCTCAATTTAGCTCGGAAACTCGGCAGCGCGTTTTGCAAGAAACGAAAGCTAAGCTAACAGGGCTAACACGCAATCGAGATCGCGGCCCCCGTTACATGGACGAATCCGAAGAAGAGATTCGCGAGCAGCAGGAAAAGAAAAAGATTTCTGAAAATGGTGATGAGTTTACGGTTTTCGATCCAAAAAATGAGATCACAAAACTCCAAGGCGGCGAATCAACTATCAGCGTGAAGCTACCGGACAATATTGCAGTCGGTTCTTTCACAGCCCTGAATACAGATCGAAATGTTTATTACACTTTCTACGCTCGATTAGAAGATATGATTTATTTGCGTTGGGCTGATTTGATTAAAAGAGCTGTTGATACTTACTCCGTTGATTTCAAACAAAAAAAATTAACGGGCCGAAGTTGGAAAACAGATGTCGTTATTCTGCTGAAACCCAACGGAGAATTCCATCAAGCGCAGATCCATACTCCTTCAGGAATTGAACAATTTGATATTTCTCCTGCACTCGCATTTCAAGATGCCCGAATATTCCCCAACCCTCCGCCAGAAATGGTCCGGAGTGATGGATTTATTCATATAAGCTACAGTTTTGTCGTAGACTTTGGGCGCGTCCAGTAAGGCAATTCACGCAAATTTTGCTACACTAAACAGAATGAAAAGTTTGATTTTATTCCTTCTATTATTCTCTTCTTCGGCTTGGGCTCTCAATTATGAATTGGGCATTTCTTATGCGAAGAAAAAAAATTCTTTCGATAAAGAAAATTACTTTGAAACTGAATCAACGACTGGCTCGATGTCTCTTTATTTTTCTGAAATGGTCGCTCTTGAAATGAGTTACACTGAAGGAAAAGCAAATCGTTTTGAAAAACCTCCAGCTGGAAATTCAATACAAACTTACCAAAAAACGACCGTTATCGGCGCTGACTTGATTTTGGTATTAGCTCCAAGAAAATACTTTATGCAACCTTATATTAAAGGCGGAGCTGCCCAGTTAAAAAGAAGTCAGGTCGTTTACGAACGCGCCATCAATCGAGTCGAAGCTCTTGATATCGAAACGGCCATCGTTCCAAGCTACGGTGCCGGAATTAAATTTTCCATCGTTGATGGATTATCACTAAGAATTTCCTACGATGTTTGGCGCACTCCAGTTGGCGGTGGCGTTGTAACAGATGACAGTCAATTAAGAGCCGGCCTTTCATGGATGCTTTAAGAATATTTATTCTTGTCGTTGCGTCGCTTTACCTAACAGGTTGTTACTCATTTAAAAGTGCTTATAATCAAATGTCGCTTCTCGCGAATCGCGAATCTTATAATAAGATATTGGAAAAAAAAGATCTGACCGAAGATCAGCGAAGAAAGCTGCTACTTAGTCAGGAAGTCAGAGATTTCGCAATCAAGGAACTCAAACTTCACTCGAATGGAAATTACACTCAAGTTACTTGGCTTGACCGGCCGTATGTTATTTGGTCAGTCTCTGCCTCAGATGCCTGGAGAATCAAACCATACGAGTGGCAATTTCCGATCGTCGGCAAAGTTCCATACTTAGGATTTTTTAATCAAAAAGAAGCAGAGGAAAAAGAAAGTGAAATGGCTAAGCTTGGCTACGACACTTATGTTCGTGGGGTTTCGGCTTATTCAACACTTGGGTGGTTCGCGGATCCTTTGCTTTCAAGCATGTTAAATTATGATGACGAATATTTAACTGAGACTTTAATCCACGAACTTGTCCACACCACAATCTGGGTTAAGAACAGTGTCGATTTTAATGAGCGACTTGCTAGCTACGCCGGCCAAAAGGGCGCTGAACTTTTTTATTTGAAAAAGGAAGGCCCTGGCTCCCCTTCTTACAAGAAGATGCAGGACGCGGCTCACGATGATAAAATATTTTCTGCGTTTATCACAAATGAAGTGAAGCAACTTGATGAGTGGTATAAAAATTTAAGGCCTGAAGACAAGAATCTGGAAAACAAGGAAGCCCGCATTAGAAAAATCCAAGAAGATTTTAATTTAAAAATTAAGAGTCAGTTAAGATTAAAAAACTGGTTACGTTTTGGTGAAACCAAATTAAATAACGCGCGTCTTATGATGTATCGAACTTATATGAGCGACTTCACTGCATTCGACAGACTCTGGGAAATTTCGAATCGCGACTTTTCTACGTTCATAGAAAAGTGCAAAGCTCTGATCAAATCGAAAAATCCAGATCAAGATTTAGCAAAGATAAACTAATTGACTCGCTCCCTCCGTAAATATGAATAAGTTTGACACTTATTTCAGCGGCTATTAACTCTTGTGCAACAAACTAACTAAGGAGTTTAAATGTTCAAGAATACGTTATTAGGTGTTATCGCAGCTATGGCTTTCTCTTTTTCTTCAATTGCTTCTGCAAACCCTGCAGTTTTCGGTAATTGGTCAGCAGTTCAACAGCAAAATGGCTTTACACTTACGATGATGGCTTCTATTTCTGCTACACAAACAGCACTTGGTGTAAAATGTGAATATCAAGGACAAGCTGTTGTTGTTTCTGGCACAGTACCTTCGGAAGTAACTGCATCACAAATCTTGCTAAAAGGATCAGCAAAAGAAACTAAAAGCGTTGCTGGTGTAGAGTGTTCTATTGATGTCGTTCCGATGACTTTTGATTACAGCTTAAATGGCGACACTTTGACTTTAACAGCTCAAGGTCAATCTCTTCCATTTACACGAGTTAAGTAATTTTTTAGATAAGCGGCTTTCTTGTAAGCCGCTTTTATTCTAGAAGCTTTTTGATACTTTCGAAAATCGACTCATCATAGTGAAAGTAAGAAGCGAAATCATCTTTCGGAATCCACTTCACACCTTTGTTATAGTCCGCATCATTCACCACTTTAGGATTATTAAAATCACTTTTTAAGTCCGCTCTCATAAAGTGAGTCCTGCACCAAATATCTTTATTGTTCCAAGTGAAATCATATTCGCTTGTGACAACCGTCTGCTGTGGACTTACTTCATATCCCGTTTCTTCTAGAGTTTCTCTTGAAATACAATCTTGAACGCTTTCATTTTTTTCAATCATACCACCAGGCAGGAAATGATATTCCCGACCGCTGTGCGGATCTATTCCCAGAAAAGTTAAAATTTTATCTTCCGCAACGATAACTGCCGAAGCTCTTTCTCTGACAGTGACGAAATGCCAGTCGTAACCATCGAAGTTCAAACGATAAGTCACACAGTTGGGAATTGGAACTCCGGCTTCGGGAACTCCCGTTAAGCCATGAGTCACCCTTCTTAGAATTCCACCATGAGTGGAAACTGCGATTCTTTTATATTTCGGATTAGCTTTAGTGAATTTTTCTAAGTAAGTGAGCACGCGGGCTCGAGCTTCAATTTTAGATTCGCCTCCTGGGAAACGAAAAGTTTCGTCTTCTGCGGAATGTCCTAGCCAAATTTTCCACAAATCAGGGCCGACTAACTTCATCACATCGTCACGGTGCAATCCCTCTGCTTTTCCTAATTGCATTTCTCTTAAATCAGCAGATTGGATGACGGGAACTTTCCAGTTAATTCCGCAGTGTTCACCGGTGTGTAGTGCGCGTGTAAGATCTGATGAAAGAATGACATCTGCTTTCCAGTGCCGAACTTTATCTGCTAAAAATTGAGCTTGTCTGACACCAGTTTCATTGAGACGGATATCCGTATGACCTTGAAAAATGTGTTTTAAATTCCAGTCAGTTTCGCCATGTCGGAAGAAAAGAAATTCTGTCATGTCGGCAAGCCTAACATGACTTATTTGCAGAGCTCAAAATAAAAAAAGGCAGAAAACCGTGAGCGTTTTTAACGTCTCGCGATCTTCTGCCTTTTACGCCTTGAAATTCAAGAGTAAGAATTAAGTCTCTAGTATTTTTTCATTAATTCCCGCTGCAGTTTCAATCGCTTCATTGGTACAATGATGGATTTTTCTTCCACCGATTGATCTTCAATCTTCATCATAATTTTATCGTGCAATCGATGATAGTAACCCGGGTCCATGGGGACCTCGACTTCATCGGCATTTTTTAACATTGTTTTTATATCTGTCCGCGCTTGTGGTCTCATCCTTCGGCCTCCATTAGTGGGGTTAGTTCCATAAAAAATCCTCCTGTTTCAAGGGTCCATGTTTTTAAGTCTTCTCGATCTTCGAAAACTTCTTTTAGCTTAATAAGAGCATGTCGGTAATTTGCTTTAGCGGTGTCGTAAGGACACGCCATGATTTCCGAAATTTCTTGGAAGCTAAGATCTTCGTAAACTCTTAGTACGAGAGCAGTTCTTTGACGAAACGGTAGTTTTTCGACTTCCTTGTTTAGTAGATCCGTAATCGCCGTATGTACCAACATAGTTTCACCTACTGCTGGAACTGACAGATTCGTATCTTCTACATCCACCGTTTCGCGTCGGTTTTCTCTTAAGCGATTACGAGCCGTGTTCAGCGCAATCTGGTAGAGCCAGCTCTTAAAGCTCGATCTTCCTTCAAACGTGCTCAACTTCTCGTAGGCCTTAATGAAAGCCTCCTGCACTATATCCTCTGCTTGATCTAGGTCTTTAACAAACCTCAAACCCAATCGAAGTAATCCCCTCTGATGCCGTATTACGAGAGAAGAGAAACTAGATTTATCACCCAACTTCACTCTCTCGATGAGTTCGAGATCCGTCATTTTTTCAAGATCTCGTGTCATATCAGACCCACTCCTGTATTAAATCGGTTAATAATTGAATTTTTTTCTAGCAGGGCCATTTGACCCCACTCCCCCAAAGTTAGAAAAACCTCCTGTCTTTTCACTAACTTCAGCGAACTGGAAAATTCTTTTAGAAAAACCAGTTCTGACTTACTAGATTAGTATTGCAATACTTTGGCCAAGAACTGGTGCCACCGTGTCTCTAACTAACTGAAATCACTAATGTTTTATGAAAGATATAAGAAACTCTTATGCAGCGCGGCCTAGTGTCCCATAATGAGATTTGGCGAGAGTTTTCGAATTTCGCGCGAAGAAAAATTTCCCGCGAAATTTTGCGATGCCACCCGTAAAATGATTTCGACTGAACGAACTCAAGCAAAAACCCCGTGCATATTTTAAACACTGACTAGTTAGTTGACGACTCTCCAAAAAACTTTAGCATCATGTATATGAAAAAATTAATTCTTCCCTTACTATTAGTAGCTGTACAATTAAATGCACAAACAGCCCCGGCTAAAGTGATTTCACCGAAAGAACACAAAGTCAGTTTGGATCTAGCTCAGCTGAATTCAAAGTTGATTTTAGATATTAAGAGCAAGCCAGCGAATAAAAATGTAAAAGATAATTCTTTCAGCGGAGTTCAGGATTGTGATCAGTCGCAGACGATGGATCCAGTGTTAGAATCAACTGGAAAATGTTTTGAATTCAAATCAGCGGCTAAAGCGACTATTCGCGCACCGATTGTTGTTTTGAAAGCAGCTGCAGATCCAAAAGGATTTGATGAACTAAAGAATTCTTATAAAAAATTGCAAGTTTCAGTGAAGCAGCTCAATACCGCACAAGCAGGCTGGGGCTCTATCCATCATTGGAGCACAGAAGCCAATTCCCCAGACCATTATATTTTTATAAGCCCAAAAGACAAAGCGGTCACTTTACGAATCGGCCCAATCCCAGATGAAGTTATGAAATTCTATAATATGAAGTGGACGCTCAAACCTTGGTAAGTTTATGAAGATCAAAGTATACGAATTCAAAAACTGCAGCACTTGTGTAAAAGCGCTAAAATTTTTAGACAACAAAAAAATAGCATACGATAAAATCGCAATTGTCGATCAGCCGCCAAGCATGAATGAACTCAAAAAAATGCTCGATTATTTAAAGGCCGACGGAGAATCTTTCAAAAAGCTTTTCAATACCTCAGGAGTCCAATACCGCGAACTCAATATCTCAGAAAAAATTAAATCCGGGATGACCGAGAAAGAAGCTTTAGAGCTACTTGCTAAAAACGGAAAACTTATCAAGCGTCCATTTCTACTCACAGAAAACTCAGGAACTGTTGGTTTTAAAGAAGACCAGTGGAAAAAGCTCCTCAAATAAATTTGTAAAGCACAGGTAACGTAACTCATCACCTAGCCAGCCGCGCCTCTACGAAAGAGAAAAGGTGGTTTAGTTTTACTTATGACGCACCTTTTATAAAAAAGTGAGCTGCTTACTATGGGGAGATTGTAACTCGGTTGCGGCCGTGTTGTTTGGTGGGGTATAGGGCGTTTTAGGCTCTGTCGAATAAAAAATCCCAGCTGACTTCGTCCGCTTTTGTTGAGGCAAC
>JANPPO010000132.1:0-6688 GCA_031428555.1 Bdellovibrionales bacterium
TTAAAATCTCGCATGAAGATTTCTTCCACAAGTGCCAGACATCTCGAGCTTTTCGTTAACTCGCGCGGTGAAGAATCTGGAACTTTATTTTGCACGCTCGATAAAACAAAAACTTCTGCCGGTAGCAGAAAATTAAAAAGCTGGATGCAATTTCCTCTCGTGAATATTACAGAACTTGAGGCGCGTTGGGATTTAATCGACGCATGGAAATTAGATCTTCCCAAGCTAAAAGCTTTTCGAGACCAGCTCGGACGTCTAGGTGATTTAGAAAGAAGATTAACTAAAGTTGCTCAACCAAGTGGAAACGCTCGGGATTTGTTAGCACTTTCTCAAGGAGTCGAGACTGGACTTCAAGCTCTCGAAATTGCGAACCTTCACGACCCGGAAGCGAGCGTTTTGAGCCCGTGGTCAAGGCGCACTCAAAATGCTTTAACTGATGATCCGCCGATTTTGCTTAAGCAGGGTGGCCTGATCCGCAAAGGTTTTTCAAAAGAATTAGATGAGTTTATTCTGCTAACGACTGAAGCTCACACCATTTTAGCGGAGCTTGAAGCCAGAGAAAAAGCCGCAACCGGTATTTCGTCGTTAAAAGTTCGGTATAATAATGTTTTTGGCTACTACATCGAAATCACTCACACGCACAAAGACAAAGTGCCTGCGCACTACAAAAGAAAACAAACTTTATCGACAGCGGAACGTTTTTACACTGAAGAATTAATCGAGTTAGAAAAAAAGATTTTATCAGCAGAATCAAAACGCAATGAACTCGAGTGCGAAATTTTTGATAACCTTAAAAAACAAGCTCTTGAATTAGCGGCACCGATTTCGTGGCTGGCAAATCGTCTGGCTGAACTTGATGTGATCTCATCTCTTGCTTGGCTTGCTTTAGAAAATCGCCTCGTGCGCCCGAAAATTTCTTTAACCGGACAACTTAAAATCTTAGGCAGCCGTCATCCGGTTGTTGAAAGTTCTGTAAAAACGCCGTTCGTTCCGAATGATATTATTTTGCCACTCCACGCGTGCTTATTGCTCACTGGACCCAACATGGCCGGAAAAAGTACGCTTATGCGGCAAGTGGCATTAGCTGCAATCATGGCCCAAATGGGTTCGTTCGTTTCTGCAAGTGTTGCCGAGATTCCCTTGTACGACCAGATCTTTACTCGCATCGGTGCAAGTGATCAGCTCAGTGAAGGACTTTCGACCTTTATGGTGGAAATGACTGAAACCGCAGAGCTTTTAAAAAATTCAACTCACTCATCACTCGTTATTTTAGATGAGATCGGTCGCGGAACCTCGACCTATGATGGTTTGAGCCTCGCTGAAAGTATTTTGGAATATCTTTTAGAAAATAAAAAAGGGCAGGTCTTTTTTGCCACTCACTATCACGAGATCACACGCCTCGATGAAAAATACCCCAATCTATTTAACGCCCACATGAGCGTGGTCGAGCGATCGGGCCAGATCCAGTTTCTACACAGCCTCGTGATGAAGCCTGCAGGGAAGTCTTATGGACTTCACGTAGCTCGACTTGCCGGGGTTCCCAGCGAAGTGATCAAGGCTGCGGAAGTTAAACTTAAAAATTTAGAAAAGAAGTCGGGGAAAAGCGCGTCAGCTTACCAGCAGTTAGGTTTTGATGATGTTGAAACTTCAATTCCGTCAACAGATCTCAAGGCTCAGGCTTTGAGTCAGCTGACAGAAAAAATCAAAGATTATCAGTTGTTAGAGAAATCACCTTTTGAAACTCTTCAAGAAGTTCAAAATTGGCAGAAAGCTTTAAAAGAAATCTAAAGCTTACTTTTTATTTGGGTTGGGACGAGTTGAACCGCTCATGCCGTTGTGATGGCGCCAATTATAATTGGGATCGAGCTTGATTCTGTTGTTCCAGTTTTCCCACTTCTTTTTAGGAAGCTTGTGCATGACCCGACCTTTATCATCAAAGATGTCAGGATCTTTACCGAATAAGAAATCGCCAAGTGATTTTAATACGCCCATAACTATTTATAGGCGGGGATTATTACACATGTCAACGATGTCCTCGCGAGCAATTCGGCGATCTAGTAGATCACTGATGCAACGTTTTCCAGCCTTTACGATTGCCTCATTAGCATCAGCTGCTTCGATCGGAATGGTGTGGACCACTTTGCCGCTTGTCACTTCGCTTAAGTACTTCAGCTCGAACTTTTGCGTAGCGCTTGCTGGACCGCGGTTTACAGGCGACCCTGTCGCTGCCAAAGTCATCATCGCCGCAAATGTGAAAGAAACCATTAAAGTCATTCTTAGAGTTTTCATTTCGAAAACCTCCCTTGCATAAGATTATTGCAAAGGGTCTGCCGATCTCACTTTGAGACACGTTCGTAAGCCTTTGAAAGAAGACTCGAAAAACATCTCAATGCCAAACGTCTCAAAATGAAGTGTTGAAGTTATAGGCTTTTGCCGTGATCAAACGAACAGTGTCACTTATTTAGTTTTGCTTACGAATCATCTTGAGACTCTGATGCGTAATGGATTATTGAATATCGAAGAGGTTGAGAGGTCTAGATTCCTGTAATCGGAAATTTAAAGATTCTAGCATTGATAACACTCACCGCAATCGAGGCTGTCGTGCAATACCCAGTCGAGTAAAGATCGCCATCGCCTTGGTAAGCGCCTATATTCGGTGCATAGTAGCAAGACTCGTTTGATTCGCAAAGACCATCGTTATTTCCAATTCGGTCGCTATTAATTTCGATTGCATACTTCATGAATGTCTTCGAATTAACCGTTAGAACTGCATTGCCTTGGAGTTCAGATAAGTTACAAGGCACCCCACTAGGGGACACGGTCAGAGTTCCATTTGGCGTTCCGATATTTCCACTAAAACTCGTTTCATGAAGGACTCCGCCTATCTTAACGCGCCAGTCATTTAATTTAGCAGTCGTCGAGGCAAAGCCACGGGCAGCTGCATTCGGAAAATCAGCGGAAGCATTGCTCCAAGTTCTAAAAGGCGTTTGAAATAAAGTCCACCGTTCTAAAGAAAAGAGCGCAGACACTGGTGTTCCTGATGTCAAAATTGGATTTTGTCCGTCAGCCGTGTTCAAGGCTCCAACTAAGCTCGCAGAAACGCTATCGATAAATACCGGGGACGTGATAATACAGCCAGATTGAACTGCATTATTAAACGTACAGTTTCCATTGCCGCCGTTAATAAGAAAGCCGTTGTAAATACTGGGAACAACCGAATTCACTAAGTTAAAAATTGAACCATTATCAGAGCCCGCTATATTTGAAAATAGATTAGAACCTCCAGTAAATCCGGCGATGCTGTTAATGCCGACATCATGGTTAGCCACAGCAACAGAATAGAATGAATTGCTGCTTGAATTATTGCCGTCAAAGTAGATGCCGTTATTAATGTTGTTCGTTGTCGTATAATACGAAACGTGATTATTAGCGCCACCACCCATTCGAATTCCGCCATGAATGGTTCCCGTGATTAAAACTTTCGTAAAGAAATTATTACTAGCACCTGAATTGAGCAAAATTCCGCTGGAAGCTAAGCTTCCTCCAAGATTAGAAATATAAAGACCTGAAAATTTATTCTGTGTCGAGCTGCCAAGTAGCCGAATACCAAAACTGGGTTGTGTTCCACCATTTCCATTTGCTAATCGAATTTCCGAAAAACGATTATTGGTTGAACCATTTAATTCAATCATACTATTCGCTAAGTTCGTCGTGATCGCGCTTGCTACGGAGATATTACGAAGAATATTGTTTGAAGAAATTCCCAGGCTTATTCCATAGGAAGGTTTAAACATACCTAAATTATCGACAAAATTAGAATTACTCGAATCTAAAACAACACCAAAGTTAGCATTCGTTAAAAGCCCACCTAAATCGACACGAGTATTTTGTATTCGAGAGTAAGAGATATTTTGGAACAAAAGTCCAATTTGAGCTTTGTCACTATCGAGCGTATCAACATCCTCAATATGGGTTTCGATCCATAAGAATTTTCGTGAACCTGCGCAAATGACTGCTCGTCGATTAGCGGTAGTGGTTAGTCCTGAAGAATCATTACAGGTTGAAACGACCCCGCCATGATTATGCTGAATTGTGATACCAGGCAAAGTTACGACTGCGATATTGTTAGCTTCTATGCTGACGGTTCTTAAATTAACATTCGTATTTTGGACATAGATAGTTCCAGGCGTCGACACGACATGCGTACTCGTCGTAAGACTTGCCGCAAGCATAGGCACAAGTGTATTATCCCACCAAGCTTCGCTGACACTCGGAGCCCCGATAACTGTTCCTGAGAGTCGCACCTCGACTGAATTATTAAACCAGCTGACTGGAAAGTCGATTAGATCTTTTAGTCCTTTTCCGGTTTTTAAACCAGCGGAGTAAAAAATCGCTTCGCCAGCTTCTATTTTACATTCCCAATCAAAAACTCCACGAGAATCAGCAATTGTTAAATTCAAACAACTCGTTTTTCCAGTTCGGACTTTGCGTTTTTCACCTAAATGATGGCAGCCTGAAAAGTAGTCGCCTGTTTCATTACCAAGGCAAAGTTGAGTTGGATCAGCGACCTTAACATAATAATTCCAGCGTCGCTCAACAGAGGCATAGTTTGGATTTGAAAAAGCCAGTTCAACGATAGGAATTCCAGTTCCACTTATATTTCGATTAGCGGCAGCAGCTGAAGCTGTGCCATCGTTATAGCTAATTGTAATGACATCAGCATGAGAGGTAATTTCGACTGGAGAGTAGCGCACAACAACGGTGCAGTTTGAAAGTGGACTCAGGGTTAAACTGCAAGTTCCGCCTGTGCCGGGATAGTTTCCACCTATAAAGTTGAATGATCCAGTGAGAGCGCTTGCAGTTAATGCCGTAATCGGCACGGAAGAAGAGGAATTTGTCAGTGTGAACGTCTTATCGCTAACGCTTGTCAATTCGACATTACCATAACTAAAGCTAGGACCATCCGAGATAGCAAGAACAGCTGGAGTTCCAACAATCTTCAGCGCTTTTGTGCCAGCTATTGAGTTAGCGCCACCAGCCGTTGGAAATAGGGTGTTCAAATTATTTCCAGCAGAATCCTTAATTGTTGATCCACCGGGAACATTCAAAGTACTAACGTTGAAATCCAAATCCGGCGAATAATCTGTACTACCCACGGTGTACATGAACCCCAAAATGTTGGAACCGGAACCACTTGCGTAAGAAGCCAGGCCTCCGGAATCAAGTCCAAAGCTTGGAGATCCTCCAGCAATTATGACGACCTCGGAAAAGGAAACGCTAAGATTAACAGTTGCACTACCTTGGTAAATGCCATCCGGAGAAGGTGAAGAGACGCTTACAATAGTGGGCGCGATATTGTCATGAATAATAGAGTCACCTAAACAAGGAGTTTCATTATTTTGAGTGTCTCGAAATTTTGCGTAGACATTAGTAGTTGAATTGAGCGACGCCAAACTCCAAGCGCTTTTGATATTTGAATAGGCTTCCCAGACTCCGCCTGAAGCGCAGCCCGATGTGTTTGTAATGTACATTTCAGATGCATTGCTAGCAGCTAAATTAAGTGAAACCGGATTTACATTAGTATAAGGATTTCCAGAAGCGATCGCAAAACCAAGAGAGCCCGGAGCATTTCCATCAATAATCGTACCAATTTGCGAAGCCGTTCCAATCGTAATATCGGCGGGTAGTGCATTTGAAATTGTAAAACTAAAAGTTTCATCTGTTGGCTCGTCGATAGCATCGGTAAGCGCATTGAAACCATAGCTTTGCGAAAGGCCGCCGCTTGGACTAAAAGTAATCGTGCCTGATGAACCTAAGTAATCGTTCGCAGCACCTGCTGTTGTTGTTACATCTGCAGTCGCATAGTTGACTGTAATGACTTTTTCAGAAGGCCCAGATAAGGTGACAGAAAAACTAATTGCAGGAGTTGCGGCTCCTTCTTTTTGCGAAGCAGTTGTCAAAGATACGTTTAAGCTAGGCGAGGCATCATCGTCAGTAATCGTAACGACACTGGTCGCATTTCCTAGCGTTCCCAGGCTTGGACTTGCAATTCGAAGTTCTAAGATTTCATCGTACTCATCAATTGTATCTGGCGTAATTGTAAGCGGAATTGTCGTTGAAGTACTGCCACTTGTAATCGTTGCCGTTGAAGCGGTAATCAGGGTGTAGTCGGTCAAAGTGCTTGCAACGACTGCCGAAGCGGGTGCAAAAGTGCTGTAACTAAAATTTATGTTTTGAGTTGTACATACCTGATCAACACTAACGGTAAAATTAGCAACTCCACCAACAAGATTTTCAACTGTTGAATTGGCAGCAGCGATTGAAATCACAGGAAAATCATTATCCTGAATCAGAGCTGTTGCAGTTGGAGCTGAAATAACGATACTGTTACTTGCATTCTGTAAGTTGAAACTAAAACTTTTATCCGCTTCGCAAACAATCGAATCATCAATTGTTGAAAGAGTGACGGTCTTACTTGTTTCTCCTGGAGCAAAGACAAGGGTGCCGGTTGTTGGGCCAGCGTAATCAGCAGGGTTTGTGGCAGTTCCACTCGTTAGAAACCAGTCAACAGTCTCTGAAGAAGTTGAAGGGTTACTTAAACTAATGGTGAAAGTAGCTGAAGTTCCCTCGAGTAAACTAACGTTACTGACTGAAAATCCCATGACGCCAAAATCGGACGACAAAGCCT
>JANPPO010000133.1:0-11626 GCA_031428555.1 Bdellovibrionales bacterium
TCATAGAATTAATTTTCTTTCTTTAGCCATTTGCTTTCTTAAAAGAGGATACATTTTGTATCTTTCGAATTGCCCACCATTTGTGCGTTCCAATTCTTCCAGTTTCGCATTTACGTCGCGATCTAGATCGATCTCTTTTTGCATTTCTGTTTTTAAAATCGCGTTCATTCGGTCTAAGACAACTTTTTCATCGGCTTTAAAAACGACGATATGTTGCTGCTTCCAGGTTTCTAAGACTTTTGATGCGATCATATGAAGTTGCGTAGTTGATAATTTCATAATTACATGCCAACTTTGATGTTATGTTTTCGACTCGATTAAACACGCTTTCCTATGGGTTTACAATCTTTATGGCGCTCCTCGTCGTGAGCCCCACTGCGCACGGCTTTAACCCATTTTCTCTATCTGAAGATTTAGATAAAAAATTGCGCGAACAGCAATTCCTTCCAACAACCGAATATTTCGTCGCCTCAGAATGGCTGAAGAAAGATGGCTTTGTTGTCGCGAAGCAACTTCGCTCTCGTCTGTTGCAACTGCAATTTCAAGAAAAGAATCACGAGGGCCTCAGAGCCGGAGAATTTCAGGTAACTGAACCCGCATTGTGCCAACAAAAAATGTCTCTGACAGAAGCACCGTCAAGCTGTGTTCGATTTCGAGATTTCACCTGGAATGGAACAACCGATACACCCGTTATTTTAGCCGCACTTCGAAATAGTCCAGAAGGAACAAGTGCTGATCAAATCGCCTTTTTATTAAATGAAACCTCTACTGAAGAAGTAAAAGCATGGGCGCTGAAGCCATATATTTTGGCGCAAACAGTTGGTTCGCAACCCATTATGCAGAAACGAACTCCACTCTCTGGAATCCCAGCTTCGTGCTTACAGGCTGTTCTTTCAATCGAAGACACATCCTTTTTGGAACATTCTGGAGTTTCCGTCACCGGCACGATGCGCGCGTTCATTAAAAATATTGTTTCGGGAAGAAAAGCTCAAGGCGGAAGCACAATTACGCAGCAGCTGGTGAAAAATTATTTCCTTACTTCAGAAAGAACTTATAAAAGAAAAATTCAGGAAATTATGATCTCGGTTCTTTTGGAATCGAAGTACACAAAAGATCAAATTCTCGAGACTTATTTAAATATCATCTACATGGCGCAAAGTGGACCTTATCAAGTTTTAGGATTCCCCTCTGCAGCCGATTATTATTTTGGAAAATCTATCGAATCTTTGGATGTTCATGAATGTGCACTTTTAGCTGCCGTATTAAATGGACCCGGAGTTTACAATCCTTTTCGAAATCCAGAAAAGTCTCTAGTCAGAAGAAATTTAGTTTTAGACAAGATGAGCGCACAAAAATTTATAACCGATAAGCAGTTAGAAACTGCAAAAGCGCAGGTACTTCCGACTCGTGTTCCTGCGCAAGCCAGCGAAACTTCGCCCTACTTTTTGGAATCAGCACGGCAGCAACTTGAAGGCTTAGGATATACTCTAGAAAATAAAAGAATTCTATTAACCCTTGATTTAGATGCCCAAGGTCAGGCTCAAAAAGCTTTGCAAGGTCACTTAAATAATCTCGAGGCTCAAAATCCATTCATCAAGAAAAATAAAGAGACTCAGAAAAAAAGCCTAGAGGGATTAGTCTTGTCTTCTGATGCTGATGGAAGAATTATTGTAGCAGTTGGTGGTCGTAGCTTTAAACAAAGTCAGTTCAATCGCATCACAAGAAGCAGAAGACAAATCGGTTCATTAGTAAAACCTTTCGTTTTTCTTACTGCAGTCGAAAAAGATTATAAACCACTCGATATGATCAATGATGAAAAAATTGATATTAAACTTCCGACAAAAAAAATGTGGTCACCTGAAAATTACGATAAGAAATTTTTAGGC
Organism: Bdellovibrionales bacterium; assembly: GCA_031428555.1. Classification (GTDB taxonomy): domain Bacteria; phylum Bdellovibrionota; class Bdellovibrionia; order Bdellovibrionales; family Bdellovibrionaceae. The sequence continues at coordinate 1,887 of JANPPO010000133.1, forward strand.
CCCGTTCCACTCTATTACGCTCTCAAACACAGTTTGAATGCTTCAACTGCAAAATTAGGTTTAGAGTTAGGCCTGGATCGAATTATCGATACACTCAAAGCCTCTGGAATTAAATCCGACATTGCAAGTTTGCCTTCACTTACTCTTGGAGCCTTGGAACTTCCACCCATTGAAGTTTTGCAATCTTACTTAACTCTCTCACAATTCGGAAAAAGTCCGGAACCAACTTTCATTGAAAGAGTTTGGGATCCTGATCAAAATGAAATTTTCAAACGCAGAGAAAATAATCCCGCAGAATATCTAAGCCCTGCTTCTTCAGCAATCACGATTGGAATGATGAAACAAACAATCATTTCTGGCACTGCCGCATACGCAGGCGCAAAAGGCCTTGGTCATTTTTGGGCAGGAAAAACTGGAACAACCAGCGATTACAGGGACACGTGGTTCGCAGGCTTCAGCCCTTACGAGACGACAATTGTTTGGGTCGGCTACGATGATAACAAGCCAACAAAACTAACCGGAGCATCAGGCGCCGTGCCCGTTTGGACAGATTATACATTATGGTCAAGACAGCGATTCCCAATCGGCGATTTCAAATGGCCAGACGGAGTCGAAGAAAAAACAATTCAAACTCAAGATCTGGTCGACAAAGGCTTTGTCTTAGAAAAACAACCCGAAGTAAAATTAATTTTCAAAAAAACCTTCTTCGGTTTTTGAGCTGGGATTTTCGGACGCGAAGTCGCTCGATGACTTTTTTCCTATGTTATCGGCTTTACGCTTCTCATCATATGGTGAATCAGAACCACGCATGGCGAGTTCTGCTGAGGAATAGTATCTGTAAAGAATCTGCATTTCAAAATTTGGATCTAGTTTGATGAGATAATTAAAAAGCTGATTCAAAGTTAATTTTTCATACTGCAGGCGCTGCACTTCACTTAAACGACTTGCTGTGGTACCCATCCTATAAGCCATCTGTTTGGTTGGAATGAATCGAGTCCTTTCAATATTTTTGATAGCGATACAAAGAGTATGCTTAATTTGATTTAATTTTTCTTTTTGTTCGTTAGTCACAACTTCAACTTTTTTACCTCGAGCCAAGCAAGTCTCCTCGTAGATATTCACAGGGGGTATTTTCGAATATCTCCGAAACTTGCAATTTCAATGCGAGCAGCCTCTAGCTTGCAGATGATGTCCACTACATTTCTTCCGAAGCCCGAATTACTCATTTCGGATAAATTCAAGAATATGCGCCGATATCTTAAGCCAAGACCAATAAAAATTATAAGCCGTGCCGAAGTAAAATTAAATTAATTGGCAGAATAATGATTCACAGCTTCTCCGGGGTTTTGAGAACGTCTCTATGAGGGAACAAAAAAGTTGGCTGTAATTGCGTGTCTCAAATTGAAACTGAGGTGCGCTTTTTGTCGGCCCTGCACTGGGATTAAACAATATTTTAGCCTGTCAAATATGACTGAATTGCGGTGGGCTGCTCATTCTCAAAATGAGTTATGGCACTTGAGGTGCATAAGTAAAGAGTACCCCCCCATGGCGGTCAAGTTATCCCCCTAGCTTGGCCGCTTTTTTTATTTTCGGGCACGCACTTTTTATCAATAATAAATATTCAGGATTTCGACTATTTAGGCTTCACGAATTGTTTGCGCGATTGCTTTGAATCTTTTCTTCCGTCGCTCAGCCAAATCTTACGGTAATCGTTTCGATCGACTGGCCAGCTGGTCCACTTTACTTTTATTTGAAGGGCCTTCTTAAAATTTTCCAGAATTTGAGTTAGATCTTCTAACGACCACAGATCACTTTGCGTTTCTCCGACAGATGCTTTTTTTAGAGCTTGCTGAGATACCCATGAGTAGACCATTCCCGACATCGGGGGGATTAAGCAACCTAATGTGGAAAGAACCCCTTGAAGGCGCGATAAGACGCCTTTACCACCAACTGAGTGGTTTAGTACCAATACAACTGCAGGTTTTCCTAGAAATGCTGGTCGACCCTCAAGTGGCGTGACGTTTTCTAAAAACATTTGAAGTGGGCTTCCCCAAGAATCCCAGTAGGTACCTGTCACGAAAATAAATCCATGTGCTTTTTCGATAATGGCGAAGACTTTTTTTGTTTCGGCCGCCGTCCATTTGATTTCAGTAAGGTGGACAACCTGAACTTCTTCTTTTTTCCCATCGGAATCGCGCTTGAATTGAGCACTTAAGTTACGAATTAGAACTTCACAATTCCCTTTGGATCCACTGGGGCTACCATTTAAAATTAATATACTCATGATAGAACTAAACTTTTACTTCCATACCTTCGTGAGCGAATTCCCATTGTACGCGCGGGAGTTCCTCTTGCTTTTCTTGGGCCTTAAGCAATCGGTAGTTGTAGTAGTTTTCAGTTTGTTTTTGCAGATCCTGCAAAGTCATAATTGTTGCGCCTGGATCGTGATGGGCAAAGATCACGCGCTGAACATTTTCTCTGAAAGCGATATCAAGACCAATCTGTGCAGCACTGTGACCCCAGTTAGCTTTTTCAGCTAATTCAGGAAACGTATATTGAGCATCGAAGTACATCAAATTTGAATTTTGATAGAGCGGCAGGTCTTCACCCATTTCATCACGGCTGACTCGAGTCGCTTCGGTATCCACACAATGAGAATAAATTCTACCTTCACTGACAATTTTATAGCCCCAGCATGGGTCTGGGTGATCAAGTTTATATGGAGTGATTTGAAAACCATCCACCTCAATCATTTTACGTGGATCTAAAACATGGAAATGAACTTTTGCCTGAAGTGCTTCAAATGCCACTGGAAAATACGGCTTCATGAAGACACCGCGAATGAGCTTTTCTAATTCAGGCTGAACGGCGTAGTAGTGAACCTGACTGCCTGGCAAAAAATGTGGAGTAAAAAATGGTAAGCCAATGACGTGATCCCAATGAAAATGCGTCATAAAAATATGGTATGGTCCACGAGGTCTTCCTTCAGAGCCGCTCATGTTTTTTTCGCTTAGATGTCTGATTCCACTGCCACCATCAATAATGATTGTTGAACTTCCATTCAGGACTTCAACACAAGTCGTAGCAGTGCCATGTCCCCCAACGTAAGGAAGTGGCATCGAATTCAGATATTTTTGTATCTGAGACGGGTCTCGGTAACCCATGGAAAAAAAATTTCTCATGAGTCCTTCGAAATGTAACATCCAACCTTCCGGCTGATTTGCCGAAGGTAGTGAACCACGAACTCCCCAATATTTAACCATCATTGACATCTCTCTATCGTGACCAATGGATCGCAACTGCTCAATAAGATAGAAGGATTTCCCAAACTAAAATCCAGTATGAATCGTGATAATAATTTAATTTCTAACGCTTGATTGGCGATTCTCTAGACACTGGTAACAAAAGCCTGGTTATCAGAGAATTTAGAGTCTCAAAACTAGCCCTTAATACCAACGTGGCAGCTTACAGAAGTCATTCGGTTTACCAAGCGAAGCTTCGCAATCACTATTTGGATTCAATTTAAAAATTGGCAGTAGTGAATTGGGATAGGAAATGCGCGCTTCTATTGATGCGAGATTTTCTTATCTCGCGCTTATTAAGAGTGGCCCCCGGATTGCTTTATTCTATATGTTGGAGCAAACCGGGGACAAAATGATACTAAACACCAGTACCACTGAAATGCGACGTCACAAAGATTTTGTGGCCTTTAAAAGGCCCGGTGCGGCCCCCTATTCTTTCCACGCTAAAAATATTCAAGTTGCTGAAATTTCAGAAGAATTGTGGAATACGATGCCTGTTGGAAGCTTTACTTCTGCAGACGCTTTTGCGATTCCAGAAAGCCTTGATACGAGCGAAGCAGCGCAGTTTTTAAAGACCTGGGAGCAGACTCCAGGCACTGCAAAACAAGAGAGCAGAACTCGTAATAAGTTCAATTTGACACTGAACGTGACTCAGCTTTGCAACCTCCACTGTCACTATTGTGCAGCTGGCGGCGACGGTACTTACGGCGATCCTGTCGGTCAAATTTCAGTTACTAAAACTTTGCCTCAGGTGAAAATGTTGATGGATCGTCTGACTTCAGGCGGAAGTTTCCATATTACTTTTTTAGGTGGTGAACCTCTGATGTATCCAAAGGCCATTCAACTTATTGGTCAGTACACGAAAGACTTAGCACTAGAAAAAAATATCAAAACTGAATTTCAAATTATTACGAATGGAACTTTAATAAATAACGAGGTTTTAGATTTACTTGCTCCACTAAAGCCAACAATTACTTTCAGCCTAGATGGGCCTGCTGAAATTAACGATACTCGTAGACCTCAGAAAAATGGGAGCAGTTCAACTTCGCAAGCGATCAAAGGTCTTGAATTTTTACTAGCACGTAAAGAAGAGTTCGGCTCTATCTTGATGCATGCGGTATTTAATAAAGCTCATCTTGATGTTGAAAAAACTTGGGAATTTTTCCAAGGTTTTAATATTGATAAAATGGAATTTACCTATGACGTGACTGAAAAAGACGAAGTCGCGAATCAAACTTTTATCGATTCTTTAAAAAAAGCAGCAGCGCTTGCTTTTGAAAAAGGTGGCGAAAAAGAATTACGCCGAATTCACTTTTTTGATGTGTATTTTGACCAGTTAGATAACCAGTACCAAAAAGAAAATTACTGCGGAACAGGCAAGTCTTTATTAAGCCTTGATTCCCGTAATAACGTTTACCAGTGCCCTCTTGAAGTCAGCTTCAAAGAGCGCATGGTTGGGAACGAGAACAAGATTAACTGGAATAGCCTCAAGCCCCTCGAGAAGCCCTTGATTGAATTGAATAATTGTCAAACTTGCTGGGCTCGGTACCTGTGCGGAGGCGGCTGTTTGTTTAATCATGAAAGTTTAACAGGGGATAAGCATACAAAGCATATTACCTATTGTTTTCGAACTCGCCACTTGCTGAGCGAGGTCTTTATGTATTATAAGAACTGCAGAGAAACGGAGTAGTTAATGAAAACCACTAACACTACAAAAATTCAAACTTCTCAGTCGACTGGTATGACTCATATCAAGATCGCTTATCTCAAAATCGCAAAGCCACGCCCTAACGGAACTGAAGGTTCACTTCAGGGTCCACGTGACTGCTTTCCATTAGGCTAATTCAAAGCCGAATAGATTAATAAAAGTGCCATCACGTCCCGATTCTTCATCATCGCAATTATCTTGGAAATTTTGGCTTCTTAAAGCTTGTCTTGCCGCCATTTCAGCTGGTGGCCTTAGTTACTTTAAGCTCGAATCAGTCGAATCCTGGCTTTACGATGCCAGAGTTCGATTCTCTCCTTCCACTGCTCCATCTGCTTTTTTTCAACTTGTTTTGATTAACGAAGAAACGATGAAGGAATCTCAAAATATTCCAAGAATTACTTCTTTGAAATCGACGTTAACAAAAATTTTGGAATCAAATCCTAAAGCTGTTTTAATTAATTTCCCCCCGACTGATTTAGAGGGAACAATTGACGAGAAATCTGATTTCGCTAAAACTTTTTCTAATGAAAAAAGAATTCACTTCACCCGAGATGAACTTCGCCCTGAAAACGAATACGAAAAGAATTTATTGCCTCCTCCATTTGAAAATCTACAAGTCTCTTATGCGCCTAAAACTCATGACCGAAAGTCATTTGCAAAAGATGGCGTAACAAGGCGTTTGATTCTAAGCTACCAAGGCAGAACAATGTTGCAAAAAGAATTAGCGATGCAGTGGAACCCTGGTCTTGTGCGTGAAGATCAGCTCCGTGGGCTATTTGATTTTTATGGAGCCAACCAGGCTTATGTCGATTTCAGACCAGCTAAAACTTATCCCTCGACTGGATTCCACGAAGTCTTAAGTGCCGATAGAAAAATGTGGGAAGATAAGATCGTCATTTTGGGATTTGATTCTCAAAGAAAGTTTGACGACTACATCATGACTCCGCATTCGCGTGATGTGACTTACATGAACCTGCCCGAGATGCAGGCCAATATGATCGACACGCTTATTCAAGGTACCTGGCCTGATCGATATTCAGAGATCCTCAATCTTATTCTGACTTTTTTAATTTCACTCATTACAATCCATGGCGTTTTAGTCTTGCGGCCTTCTCAAGGGTTAATTCTATTGGGCGGCTTGATGGTCGGTTATACGCTTTGGACTTGGAGCCTCTATGCGGCTTTTAGATGGTGGTGGCCGCTTTCCCACCCGTTACTTGCAGTATTTCTGTGCTATTACTTTTTCATTCCCTACCGCCTGATTATCGAGAATCGCAAAAGCTGGGAGTACTACCAGAAGAATCAGCTCTTAAAACAAGTAGAAGAATTGAAAACAAATTTTATCTCGATGATGTCCCATGATCTGAAGACTCCTATCGCGCGGATCCAGGGAATGCTTGATGTAATCTTAAAAGATGCCGCGCCCTTAAGTCATATGCAGCGTGAAGCTGTTGATATGATCAAACAATCAAGTGATGACTTGCTGAAGTTTATCAATTCGATTTTAAATTATGCTAAAATCGAATCCGAAGGTGTTGAGCTGCATAAGACTGCAAAAGATATTAATCAGATCATTGAAGACGTTATTAAGAAGCACGAGTTCTTAGCGAAGATAAAGAAGATTCAAATCAAGCCTCATTTAGAGCCTTTGTTCCCGATTCCCGTTGATCCAGATCTTGTTCGGCAGATATTCTCGAACCTAATTGAAAATGCTATCAAGTATAGCCCTGATGAAACTAATTTAAGTATCTTATCAGAGGAAAAAGAAGGTCTTATATGGGTTCACGTAAAAGATCAGGGCCCAGGACTTCCCGAAGACGAGTTACCCCATGTATTCTCTAAGTTTTTTCGAAGTAAGAATGCTAAAAGTTCACCAATAAAAGGTTCTGGCTTGGGTCTCTATTTGGCTAAATACTTTACGGAACTCCATGGCGGAGAAATATTTGTAGAATCTACATATGGCCATGGAACAACATTTACGATAAAACTTCCAACAAGCTAAAGTGACGAAAATGAGCCATACTGCTTGCGGTGTGATTTGTTTGTCGAGTTAAGAGTCCTTACAGGGACTTGCCGCCATGGGTCGCGAATTATCTCCGGGGGGAGTTTAATGCTTAAAGTACTTGTTGTCGATGATGATCAAGGTCTCCGAATGTCTGTTAAAACTGCATTGGTTTCTTCAAACCGATTCGCAGTAGATGAAGCTTTCGATGGCATTAATGCCTTAGAAAAATACGAAGCTTCAAATCCAAAATATGACATCGTAATTCTTGATGTCGATATGCCAAGACTCAATGGCTTAGAAACTCTTAAAAGATTAAAAGAAAAAGATTTAGGACTCATCGTGATTATGCTGACTGCGAATGCGGCGGTACAAGATGCGGTTCAAGCTGTTAAAGATGGCGCTTATAATTATTTATCAAAACCTGTTTCTGCTGACGATCTTTTGGCTCTGATCGAAAAAGCAGTCGAGGCTCACAGACTTATTTCTTCAATTGCTGCAAGCTCCCCTGTTCTGGTTGAAGAAGGTCGCAAAATTATTGGTTCGAATTCTCAGATGCAAAAAGTTTTTAACATCATTCATAAGCTTGCGAAGGTTGAAACTCCGGTTTTGATTCGCGGTGCTTCTGGAACTGGTAAAGAACTAGTTGCTCGGGCAATTCACTTTAACTCTTCAAGAAAAGATGGAAAGTTTGTAGCCCTTAACTGCTCTGCTATTCCTGAAAATCTTTTTGAATCTGAATTATTCGGCCACGAAAAAGGATCTTTCACGGGCGCTGACCAAAGAAAAGTTGGAAAGTTTCAGTACGCTGAAGGTGGAACACTATTCCTTGATGAAGTTGGTGATATGCCAGCTTTGATGCAGGTTAAAATCTTACGCGTTTTGCAGGAAAAAATGTTTACTCCAGTTGGCTCTAACAGAGAATTTCCAACTAACGTTCGAATCATTGCTGCGACTAATAGACCGCTTGAAGACATGATTCAAAAGGGAACTTTCAGAGAAGATTTGTTCTATCGCTTAAATGTTGTTCCAGTTATCTTGCCTTCGTTAGCAGATCGCAAAGATGATATTGATCGCATGATTCAAAATTTCATTAAGAAATTTAACGAGACTCATAAAAAATCAATCCGAGGAATCAGTCACGATGCTCTCAATATTCTAAAAAAGCATAACTGGCCGGGTAATATTCGTGAGTTAGAAAATGTTATCGAGCACGCTTTCGTTTTAGAAAGTTCGCAAGTTATCACGCCAGTTTCTTTGCCGGAATCTTTGTTAGAAGCAGTCGGCGTTGATCTATTGCAACCAGAAACACTTGAAGCATTTAAACCTGCTCAGAATGGCTCTGTGGTTGTCGATCCAGGTGTTGACGTTTTGGATTCTGACACGGATTACGATGATTCTGACATGGATGAAGCAACTGAAAATGGCGCTACAAGTGTCAATGAAAATTTTGATTTCAACGCGCAGAAGGAAGCCTTCGAAAAAGAATTTATTATTAAAGCTCTGAAGGCATTCCGCGGTCGAATCAACCAGACTGCATTACACGCGAATATTCCGAAAAAAACTTTATTAAGAAAAATCGAAAAGTACGGAATCATAGCTAAAGATTTTCAATAAATAAAATTTTGAACACCTCATCGTTGACAGCGATGAGGCTTACCCTTTAGCTTCATTGTCCCATGACATTTGATTTCCTTCCGCCGCAAGCCTACACTAAAGAAACTCTACTGAAAGCCTACAACTGGCTTCAGTCGCAGTCAGATCAAATCAAAGAATTGGCTACTACCCCTGATCAACTTGTTAGTTTATTTTTAAAGTCGACTCGGTTGGGTCAAGAATCCTTGCAGCGTTATACGAATTCAACTGTCAGTACTTTTACGAACACGACGGCTCCAGTTATGGCGACGCAACAACCTTCGCAACCTCAGCAGGGTGATCAAACTTTTTTAAACCAAACAAGTGGAAATCAGACTTCTTTAAGCCAGACAAACGCAAATCAAAACTCTGCTAACCAAATTGGTGATAGTCCCAGTTTGAAAAGTTTTAAATCAGAACTCAAAAATTTAGCTGGCATGATGGGCGATCTTGAAAAGCCTCAAATGACTGCGCAACAAAGTCAGTCCCAAGCACATTATCAATCTGGTCAGCAATCGCAGCAGGCTGGGTCGCAGAATACTCAGCAGCCTAACTATCAAAGTCCTCCACCTTCTGGTTACCAAGCGCCGATTCCGCCCTACCAAGGGCCACCGGTAACACAAAGCACGCAGCAAAATCAGGTCCCGCAGCCGCCTTCGATAAATGCTTATGTTTCATCGGCAATTAACCAGGCGCTTAACTTTGACGAAACGACTCAAATTTTGATTCGAGAAGTCAAAAATGAGCTCAATTTATCCTCTGATTCAGAAGCACTTCGTATGCTTGTGAAAATTGGCTACCAAAAAGTCCGATCACTCTATAAATAGAGTAGATGACAACTGAAAAGCGCGATTACAAAGACACCCTCCGATTGCCGGTAACAAATTTCCCTATGAAGGGTAATCTCAACGTAAAAGAACCTGAGATTATTAAAAATTGGCAGGATAAAGATATTTATCATAAATTAATGGCTAAGAATAAAGGAAAGAAGAAGTTTTCTCTTCCTGATGGGCCGCCTTATGCGAATGGTTCAATTCACATGGGTCACACTTTGAATAAGTGTCTTAAAGATTTTGTTATCAAGTATAAAAAT
>JANPPO010000134.1:0-1599 GCA_031428555.1 Bdellovibrionales bacterium
AAACGGTATTTTATTACAGAAAACGCCAAGAAATTACATTAAAAGTTAATATATTACAGAATACGGCAAGTTCTTGCTGTGTAAATAATCGATATCACTAAATATTTTATTGTAAGTTCGATTTTCGGAACTTACACCGGCCCCACACAAGGGGGTTCTTAAATGAACATAATCGAAAATGAACGCACTCATCTCGAATTGCAAAATCGAGTTAATGCCAAGCCAAATAAAAAGGCCATCGCAAAAAAGACGACGATACTTAAAAAGATAGATTCAGAATCTGCGAGGATTTTTGATCAAATCAAAGAGCGCATCAATAAGAAGCCTCACGGCCGCAAAATCCGCGACTGGGAGATTCTGGCTGTCGCGATCAAGCAGATCAACAGTGACCATATTAAAGAGCTTCAGGTGCAAACCTATTCAGAGCGTGATCGCCTGTCACTGGCTCATGAAGAGTATCAGAAGACCCACGGCAAGATAGGCCTTGATCAATTCATCGATAAGCTGCTTCGCCGCGAAATTTAATAACCCGTAAACCTTCGCGCACCGATTTCAACCAATCTCTGCACTTGAATAGCAACTTTAGATGCAGACCGGAACGCGAAGGTCATTTTTTTCTTTTAATTCACCTTTAGGAGGTAATATGCTGACCGCAACACAAAACACGCAAGTGAATGGATTCTCGTTCTTTGAAAATTTAAAAGGACTACTAACTCCACAAGAAGTTTCTGAGCTACTGGGGATCTCACCCAAAACAATTTACGACTGGAAGTATCGACCGGTTTTAAGACGTGTACCTCATGGGCTTTTTGTGAAGTTCAATCGAAAACTATTCGTCCGAACTGACATCTTGAAAACTTGGATTATCTCGCAAAACCCTTAATCAGGATTTATGCGAAGAAAAAGGAGAGTTTTATGTCAATTCGGAAAACAAGTAAAAATGGTGTAACTCGCTGGCAAGTCAGAGTTTATGAAGATGGCCGCGGTTCAAAACAAATCGGCAGAAATTTTGAAAAGAAATCTGAAGCCGAAGCGTGGCTGATGGAATTCAGACAAAAGCGCGCAGAACGGGTTCGCAATCCATTTTCTGCTATTAGCTTTGAAACAAAAGTTTTTTCTGTTGAAGCTGATTACTGGATCATGAATGCAGAACTTCGGTTCTCACCTGGTCATATTGTGAAATCAAAAGCGTTGATTAAAGAGTTTATTGCAACCTTTGGAGATATGGCGATAGAACGCCTGACTCCTGAGTTCCTAAGCCGGTATCAATTGTCTGAATCACAAAAAGGACTAAGGCCAGCAACAATAAACAGAAAAACTGAAATCGTAACGGCCATCTTAAATCATTCAGTCAGACATCGTCGCATTCCATTTAATCCGGCCTTTGGATTTAGGAAGTTAGCGAAAAACCAAAAGGAGATGTCTTCCTGGAATGCAGCAGAGGCGTTGGATTTTTTGCAGAGCATGAATTTGAAGTATCCAGTCGGATCACAAGGTCGCTGGGTGTATGTTGTTTACTTACTTGCGCTGAACACAGGTATTAGAGCTGGTGAAATCTGGGGCCTTCAGGCTTCGGACATTAATGAAGCTCATCAAACA
>JANPPO010000135.1:0-2511 GCA_031428555.1 Bdellovibrionales bacterium
TACCAAGGTTGTTAAGGTTTGATCAGAATATCGACACCCCAATGAAAAAATGACTGTCCAAAATCCTGACAGGTTCAATTGGCGCGGGATTCACTTACACTGCGCAAGGTTAAAGAACTCTAAAAGTTGAACGTCTATTGGGAGAAATTGCTTATGAAAATGAAATATATGCCGCTTATGGCTTTCGCGACTCTGATGATTGGTGCCTCCGCTGCTGAAGCGCAAGTTCCTAAATTTTGGAGAAAACTTGGAAATACTTTCGTGCGTGATTGTACTTGGGATTACAATAACCCAGTTGATTCTGCGATCACAAATTACGAGAGAATCACAACTCAATTACCAGCTGGAATGAACAGAAAAGTTGTTCCATTTAAAGAGTCTGATCTACAAATGAAACCTTGGATCAGAGCATATGAATACGTAGTTGTGGTCAATAACTCGAATTCATACAAGCAAGTCGAAGTCTTGCCTCCAACGATTCCAATGAATATGCCGGTTCTTTCTCAATTAGGTATTATGTTGGGAAATGAAAATTCTGTGATGCCTGCGCAAACATTCAATGCACAGTATGGTCATCTCGCTCTTCAGGTTCGTAAATTTGGAAGCCTAGAAAGAGACGCTAAGAAAAAGCCTATTATGTCTGGAATTGCAGGAGCTCAAACAGTTCGAATTTATCAGCGTGGTCAATTGATCCGTGTTGCGAAAGTTTCGACTGGTCGTCATGAGTTTGAATTACGTGACAGAATCCAAGCTTGTGGAAACAGACCCGCAGATTCTTATTACTCAGTAACAGAGTCTGGTTATTATAATTTTGAAGAACTCGTGAAAGACTATAAATCAAAATCATATGACGATGCTGATATGCCGAACTCGATGTTTTACATCCGTAACCGCGGTTTAGCTCTTCATGAAGTGAATTTAAGTGAAAAAATTGCAAGCCTCGGTCGCCGTGCTTCTGGTGCTTGTACACGTATGGATCCAAATACGGCTTACACTTTATTCGAAGCAATCCAGGCCACTCGCGGTGCGAGCATTCCAGTGATTGATATCCAGGGAAACCCAGTTCTTGATGCACAGGGTCGCCAGACTTATAAGAATCGCGAAGTAATCGTTTATAATCAAGGTGAGGCTCGTGAGCGCCAATCGATACTCCCTTCGTATAATGCACTTCTGATCATTCAGCCTGATACGGTTGAGAGCGCTAATCCACAGCAGGAAAAAGCGGTTCAGTTTAAAGTAGCGCGCTAGTTCTCCTAAGAACGGCTAAAAACTAGAAAGTCCTTGAGCTCAAACTCAGGGATTTTTTTTGGTTTTCGGCCTCAGGTCTTTAATATTTGAGTCTGATGGTTTACATGGGGGATCTGTTCTGTTAGAACGTTCCCTCATGCTGAAAACGGCACAAGAAAAGACTCCTATCTTATGGAATCTTAAAGAGTACTTTCATGGTGAAGGTAACGCCATTTCGCAGAAAGAAATTCGAATGAAACAGAAGACTCATTCAGGAGCAAAGAAGCGCCTGAAACTTCTCCCGAGCGGAAAAGTAAAACGCAAAAGCACAAAGATGCGTCACTTGAACTCGCACATGAGTTCAAAAACTAAACGACAACTTGGTAAGGGCGGATACGTAGATGACGCCAACATGTACCAAACACGCCGAACACTAGTGTTCTAATCAGGGAGAAGAAAAAATGGCTCGCGTAAAATCCGGTAAAACAAATCGTGCAAGACACAAAAAAGTATTAAAAAGAGCAAAAGGCCGTTACAGCGCCAATTCACGTGCGTACACTCACGCAGTTGAGATGGACGACAGAGCAATGGTTTACGCTTACAAACATCGTAAGATGCGTAAGCGCCAATTCCGTACTTTGTGGAATCAAAGAATCAATGCAGCAGCTCGTATGTTCGGTACAACTTACTCTCGTTTAATGGGTGGCTTAATTAAAGCTGGCGTTGAAATCGATCGTAAGAATTTAGCTGACATGGCTGTTCAAGATTTGAAAGCATTCGAATCACTTTGCGTTCACGCTATGAAGTAGTTGAAAAAAGGGCTTAAAGAAAAATTCTTTAAGCTGCTTTTAAGGAGCAAGCTTGAAAGAAGAGTTAGGCCAGTTTGAAAAGCGTAAGCAAGAACATATAGCCTTGGCACTTCAAGAGTCCACTCAAGGGGTTAGTTCTTCAGACTGGGACCGATATCAACTTCAGCATGAAGCCTTTCCAGAAATAGATTTTAAAGAGGTCGATGTATCGACCTCTTTTTTTTCGTCAAAATTAAATTCTCCACTTTTTATTAGTTCGATGACCGCTGGCCACGAGCAAGGCGAGCTCATCAATACTCGTTTGGCCAAACTGTCTGAACAAAAACAAATTCTAATGGGCGTGGGTTCTCAGCGAAAAGAGCTGCAGGAACCGACTGCTTCAGATGAGTGGAAAAAAATTAAAAAACTTTACCCAAAGAGTTTGCTCATCGGAAACGTGGGTCTGACTCAAGTTATTTCATCACCGGTTGAGTTG
>JANPPO010000136.1:0-7665 GCA_031428555.1 Bdellovibrionales bacterium
GCTACGATTAAAAAAATTGGAATTTCAAATCCCATGTTTAGACTCCCGTTTTAAGTTTTTTTCTTCAAAATCACTTTTAAGTTAGTTCGTTTAATAATATCCACTTCATCCGTCAGTTTGATGAAATCAATTGATTCAAATTTCCAGATTTCGCCAACGACTTTTACCATTCCCGATTTGCCGTCTTCTGCAACTTCTATAATTTCAGGTTTTGCACTCTTCATCTGTTCATCGAAATCATGTTTCGGTCGGTTTAACGATTTTGCCGCCATATAAGTAAGTGCTGCTGATAATCCACCGAAGACAAAGCCTGCAGTTAAAATAAGTTGAAGTGGAATCGCAAGTCCGGTTTTTTCGCGGTCGAAAAGTAAAAAGCTTCCAAGCATGAACGAAATGGTTCCTGCAATTCCGAGTATACCCTTACTATTGATGAAGAGTTCTGCGACCCAGAATGCAAGCCCCAAAACCATCAATGCCAGTGCGCCCATATTGGCGTCTAACTTATTAAACGAAACTAAGGCTAAAACTAAAAGAATGGCACCGGTGACTCCGGGTAAAAATAATCCTGGATTCGAAAACTCCGCGTACAATAAAAGCAAAGCCCCTAAGAAAATAAGGTAAGCCCATTCTGGCTCCGAAACGAATTGTAATATTTTATAACGAATGTCTAACGCGAATTCTTGAACTGGTCCCACTTCAACAGCCATAACTTTTTTATCTAAAGTCAGGACATTCAATCCCTGAGATTTAGTTAAAAACTCTTCTTCAGTCGTTGTTGCGAAATCCATTGCTTTCATTTTGACAGCTTGTTCTGAAGTGACTGCAAGACCCTCAGTAATTATTTTTTTACTGAATTCCTGACTTCGTCCGCGAAGAGCTGCCATTCCCTGAACCCAACTGACAGTATCATTTAGAATTTTATTTTTTAAATCATCTGGAATGTCTTGCCCCCCGCCCATCACAGGAGTTGCTGCACCAACGTTCGTTGCCGTGAGCCCGCCTGAAACATGACAAGCCTGCAAAATAATGGCGCCCGCACTACCCGCGTGGCCACCCGCCGGAGAAATCAAACATAAGAAAGGAATGGGCGAAGCGATCACATGTTCTGTAATGAGCCTTGTACTGTGAAGATGTCCCCCCGGAGTGTTAATTCGTATGAGGATTGATTTGCAGTTCAGTTCTTTTGCCCTTTCAGAAACCCGTTGGAAAATATCAACTGTTGCCGCACCGATGGTTTCTTTTAGAGTTACCGCGAGTGTGCACCGGCTTTGCGTTTGAAAAAGTGATTCTTCCTTGGGAACAAGTTCTGCGGGCTTCGCCGGAGTTTGAGCGTTTAAGAATAATCCGGCGAAGAGAATCTCAAAGGCCAGAAAATAACGGATCATTTTTTCTCCAATAAGAGTTTCAAAACCTGCCAAGTTGGTTTCTTTAAATTGGTTTGCTTCAGCATCGCTTGTAAAGAAAAGCATTCAACCCAATTAAAGGCGCCGGCATTCTGAATAAAGTTTTGAATATCAGGATCGTTCTTCATGACGACAAGTGGTGCCACGATATCTTGTGTCTTAAGCCAGTTTAAGAAATCCATAAAGCTTCGGGTCTGACTATCGACATACCAAACTTTTGGAATGTCCAAATTCATCGCTTGAGTAATCTTCGTAAATAAATCAGAAACAGCAGGATCAGATATTTCTGTTTCAGCATCCTGATTAAAAAAAATCACCTGGGGATTAAAATGTGGATGTTGCCAAATAATCTGATTCTGCTGCGCGGGTTGTTCCACAGAAATAACCTTGGGCAAATACTTGATTCCCAAAGTTTCATGAAGATAACGATAAAAAGCTGAAGTTGAAGTATCGATCACCCCACAACTTCTACTTCTGATGCGTAGCTAAGTCAGCAGGTAGCTCGAAGCTTAAACGCTGAGTTATTTGGGACCTTCTCTGTCGTAGAGCCAATAGTGACAAATTTTAGCGCAAGACTTGAAAAAATGATCTGACCAAAATTTGGCCAAAGCTGAAATTCAAACAAAACGATACGATATTTCAAGTTAAAAAACTGAAGTGCTAACGGTCACTTAGGTAAAAGGTGTAAAACCACACCTTGAGGGAGTTGGACCAATGAGCAAACGATTTGATCTGTTTAACAAGTTATTATTTGGGGGAATCCTCCTCACGACATTCGTTGCAGAAATTGGTTTTGCCCGCTTTCGTGATAGCGATGAATCTGGCTACCTAGCAAATCGACCTTATGATTTAACTTCAAATAAAGGCCCTCTTAATAGTTCACGCATCGAGATCCGGGATGCTGATGCTCCCGAAAAAGTATTTGCACTTAATTTTTCTTTCAACACTCGCGGTACTGAAATGCGCGACGACAATGTTAAAGGATCGACTTCGGCTACTTGGGTAGGAATCGAATTCGAATGGAATGTGACAAATTGGATCAGAGCAAATTTTAATGGTGGCTACCAATTCGCGATGGGAAACTCTGCCGTCGTCTACGGAAGCGAATCAAGTCCTTACACTGGTTCTGGAGTTGATGAAGCCTCGTTTACAGTTACACCTGGCGAGACAACTGAATTTTCTGCAGGTATTGTTGCCACTGAATTTAATCCAATCAGTTCTTCTTTTTCAGGCGCAGGCTATGCGGGAGCTCGCGAAGTATTTGAATTCAAAAATGGCGCTTTTGTTGGTTCAGTAAAAGGCTTTCAAGTTGCACCCAGTAGCTTAGGTGTTGCAAATCGAGCACTAGACGACGAGAAAAATCCATTCCTCACAATTGGAAACATCAACTTAGGCGTGAAGCAAGATCGTTTTGAATTACTCTTCGGTTTTACTAAGTTCGACTTCTTTGGAATGACAAGCGCTTCCGCTGGTGATGCAAGATACTTAGGTAACACTGTCATCGGCGATGGTAATGATGTTGTATTTTACAAATACAAATTCCGTGGTCAGGAAATCGCGGCTGGAATGAAAGTCAAATTTCGCTTAGATGACCAATTTAGTGTCAGCGGCAACATGACTAAAAACGACGAAGCAGACGAAAAACGAAACACGGGTTGGATGACTAAAACTTCTTACCAATATAATTTCGGTCGCTATTCAATTAAGCCATCTGTTACTCGTTTCCGATTCGAGCCCGATTTAATGCCAGCGCCTTTTGCGCATGGAAGTTTCGGCTATCTCAACCGTGATGGTTATTCTGGTGAAATTAGAGGCGAGCTTAAGAAATATAATTTAGAAGGCTTCGTTCGCTACTTAGATGCCAAAGAAGTAGAACCAAAAGCAGCGCAATCAGATCGAACAAGTATGACCGTGGGGTTGGAGGTTAAGTATGAAATTCTTTAATATACTTTCATTAATGGTTGCTTCCGCAACCGTCTTGATTTCATGTGATACAAAAAGAAATCCCTACTTCGGCGATGACGACGCTCAATTTTATATTGGCTCTGTCACAGGTGATCCTGAAACAAAGACACTTGCGAGTGAAAAAGCACGTAATCAAACCAAAATCAGATTCACCGCCTGCCTCAAAACTTTAGCTGGTGGCGGCGTTCCGAGCGGACTTCGTTTTGACGTTATCGCTGGTAGCGAAACTCAAGCCGCTACAACAGTTAAAGAAGGATGTTTAAGTTGGAATGAAGTTCACAGCTATTATGAACTCAGCCACGAATTTCATTTGCGCTTAAAAAGAACCATTATCTCAAGAAACGAATATAACGGAAAAAGAGATTTCGAAATCTTTTGGAACGTGAAACAAGAAAAATTCAGCGATAATTTAAAAGACAGTAAAGTTCCGGTTCGAACAGAAGATCCAGTTGAAAATAAATTTGAGATGGGTGATGCCACAGACACCTCTCAAAACCGGGCTCCCGTTACTTCAAATAATGGCGGAACAACGACTCCTGAGACTGTTCCATCGGGTGGCAACATTAGCACAGACTCAGCTGACCGGTCATCTCTTAAAACTCGCCTGGTTTTAACGAGTATCGCCTTGAACCGTGTGAAACTAAATCAAGAGCAACCGTACAAGGTTGATCAAAATTTAACTCTCTATTCGCAGCACACTTACCAAGTTAGCGCGGATCCAAAGTATCTAGTCAATATGATCAACAATCCCGATGAGGTCGTAAATCCTCCAGGCGGAAAGTACAAGATCACTCTTGTACTTATGGATGATCCACAAATTGATTTAGAAAAATTGAACACAGAATTAAAATCTCATTCATCTTTAGAAAGCTTAGATAAGTCTCAAACTCGCGAGAGTCACAAGATGAAGCTTGCTGCCCAAGTCTTGGTTGCTGAAAATGCAATCGCGCCGAATGTGGCATTATCCGACCTTCAAAGAAAGAAAATCTTAGCGAAAGTTTTAATTCCACTTGTTCACTCAACAGTACAATTCATTGCCGACAAAAAAGCCGAGCAGAATATTGAAACGTATGTCGACTTAAGCGTGAAGAAGCTTGCAAGTCTTGATGTGCGATCTATTGTTGCCGTTACAGTTGAAAACGTCAGCACTGGCCAAAGACATCAGCTAAAAGGTCACGGCGTTGGTTACGTTAAAGATCTTTTGAATCCAGGAGCTGTAACTCTTATACAGTCCCCTATCGAAGCTGATTATATTTTGAACGAATATCAAAGCCTTGTAACGATGAACCAAAAACATCGACCGTACGATCTTTTTGTTAAAAAAGAAAAAGATCTCGCGCTCATGAATAAGGCTGACATTAAAAACGATTTTTTTCTTCAGCAGTTCTTTAAGGATTCGTATCCGTTTGCAAAGGAACTCGAGTCATACTTTGAAGGTAAACTCCAAGTATACAGAGCCAATCTTATGGAAAAGGCGTTCTGTGAAAAAATGTTTATGCATGATGACTTAAAGCCCGTTGCCGGCGTAACTAAAGATTATGAGCAAGGGAATGCGGTGTGGTCGTTTAATTGTCAAAGCGACATGGATGCATATTTAGATTTGAATGTCTTAGACTTCGTTGAAAACGCTGAAGGCTCTACAGTTACTAAACTTGGTAAGTCAGTGACAGAGACTATATCAATTTCAAGAAACTTTGAAAGGACACTTGGAAGCGGCACCGTTACGGGTACGAACACTGAAGCTGGCGGCTTTTCTGATATCGATCCCTTTAAAATTATCGACCTTTTCGTTCCGGGCCTATTAGGCGATATCGCTTCAAAGTTTACGAGCTCAGCTGCAAAATATTTGATAAATGCATTTGGGAAAGAAATACCAGCTGGTTTGGCAGGCAAAGCGCTTGATAATGCTGTAAAGCTTCGAAACAAAGAAGTGAAGGGCGTGGCATCTCGTATATCAGGAGCATTGCCATCATTTAAAATGAACGTTGGAGGCAAGTGGGCAATAGCCAGCTCTGCAACCTCTTCAAGTAGCAAGGGTGCAAAAATTGACCGCACTTCCTCTGAAAAATTAAACATCAATATTGATACTTATAGAATCAATATTACGACAAGAAGATGCGCCGTAGCTTCGTTTAAGCCTTGGGTAGTTGAGCACTTCGCTCGCAAACACAATCTTAAGCTCAGATCGGGACTCATAGTCTGCTCTGACAAAACGATGAAGCCCAACTATGTTGAGCGCTATTACATGGTGAACCAGGAATGTTCTGAAAAAAATGGAACGACGGATTGTGCGTCCGATCAGGAAAACACACTTCGCATGATTCTTCGTGGTGAGCAGATTTATGGAATGTTCAATCAATTAGTTGAATCAACTGAGCTTGAGGTTTTATTAAGTCCTATGGAGCCAACGGCGTTAGAGCAAAAGAGAATGCATTGGACAACATTAATGGATGCGCTTCAGACGACGCAATTATTCCCAGGCGTCTTATTGCCTAGTTCGAAATAGTCTTCTTTTAAGGGCCCGATTTTTATATCGGGCTCTCGAATCAAACTATTCCTCTTCAGATAACATTTGTCCTTGAACGGTAATATAGACTTTGTAGCCATTCGAAGTGGTGCCTTTTACTTTATCGTAAACGCTACCGGCAGATGCACTCACGAGATAGTTATTGCTCGTTAAGTTATATTGAGTTGAGCCGGAAACGATCTCCGCACCTTGCGTTTTAGATAACCCCGTAATCGGAGAATTCACTCCAAAAAGGGCTGAGTCCAAAGAACACCCTGTGTTTACCAGACTTAAGACAATCAGAAACGATAGTCCTAACAGTTTCAGCATACGTGCCTCCATAATACTTATCGGTTTAATCGGGCTGGAACTTAATTTCGCGTCTCAAAATAAGACAGCTTAAACTCTAGACTGTTTAGAAATACACAGGCTCGCCATTATCTCGAATTGAGGAGGTTTTGGGCCATAAATTCTGTAGGAATATCTTAACAATTTGATTGGCCCCACCCTGCCCTTCGAGCTAAGCTTTAATTCTCTCGAAACACACCAAGGGGTAACATCCATGAAAAACATCCTACTTTGCATGACTCTTCTACTTTTGGTTTCAACTTTGAGCTCCGCTGCCGATAAAAAAATGAAAATGAATTATAACAGCGAAGAAATTACGAAAATTATCGAAGCTTATGCGAAAGCTTCCGATCAAACTTTCATTATTGATCCGGGTGTCCGAGGCAAAGTCTCGATTTTTAACTCAGAATCTGTCGAGATTGCAGAAGCTTTCAATCAGCTTTCGAGCGCATTGGCGGTTCATGGTTATGCCATCACAAAGCAAGAAAACACTTTCGTTGTCAGATCAGCCCGCAGCGCCCAACGCGATTTAATTGAAGTCGCGACCGAAGTCCCGGCACTCAAACCAGAGCGCATGGTCAGCTGGGTCATCACATTGAAAAATATCTCAGCGAAAAACATCCTCAAAGAGATGAGAAACCTTCCATCCCGCGATGGGGAGATGAACTTAAGCTCACAATCGAATCAAATTGTCTTCACTGATTGGGCGGGAAATTTGAACCGCGTTTCAGAATTACTCAAGCAATTGGATAAACCGGTCGATCCGAAGCTCCAGAAATTTGTGGAACAGAATAAAAAGTCCGAATAGTTGTAAAAAACTGTTCACCTTTCCCCCATTTTGCCTTCATACTTTGAAATAGATTGATAAAAAATTTATTTATTTATTTTATGACTCTGCTTTTTTCTACCAACTTGCAAGCCAACGTTGTCAGCACCGGCGTCCAAAATTTTAATCCCAGTCCCGATGGACTAGATTTTTTAACGATTCACAGCTCGGAAACTTTGAACCCCGGCATTTTCAATGTCGGACTATTTTTAAATAACGCCATCAACAGCCTGCCCTATTATAAAGAGACCAATCAAAATCGAACTTCGTTCAAAGACACTCTCTTGGGGCTTGATCTTAATATCGCAATGGGTGTCACCGAAAATTTTACGATCGGTTTGAATCATCCCGTCGTTCTTGCCCAAACAATTAATTCTGATCAAGGTCAATACGAGTTTGGACAAACCGGCGGAACGGAAGTTCGTCTCTTGGGTAAATACCGTTTTGCGGGCGATGACCGCGGTGGTTGGGCCGGAATTTATTCGATCAATTTTAATCGCCTCATTAACAACCCGTACATCGGTCGCAATGGTGGACTCATCCACAATTTCGAGTTGGCCTGGGATACAACCTTAAACAAAGTTGGAACAGCGTTAGGGGTCAACGTCGGTTACCGC
>JANPPO010000137.1:0-8800 GCA_031428555.1 Bdellovibrionales bacterium
ACAAAAGTTTCTTTGAAAAAGGAAAAATTCCAAAATGAAAGTCGATAGCATATCCGTCGTCAGATAATGCTGCATATACCATTCTGATTTAATGTCTTCTAGCTTTTCGACAAGTCCCACAACTTGAGTCTTCCGCAAAAGCCTTTTAATCTTTGGAAGTAATGCCAATTCTTCTTTGGAAATTGTCCGAAGATCGAGCAGAACCGTTCGAGGTCGAACTTTGTCATGATTCAGAAACATCTTGAGACTAGCGTAATGAAGGGGCTTCAACGTCAGAAATTCTGAGGCTTGCCTCAAACGACCGACAGCGGCTTCAGCAGTTGAAATGAAAACAAATGAATTACGTTCTTGCTGCATATTTAGCTGTTTATCTCGAATTCTTACTCTAAGCGTTAAATGTCTATAATACCTATCTAAAAAGCTTGAATCAGCTTCAATTAAAACTCAAATTATTTAAAACATGACACAGCAAGTTTTATTGGAGGATTAATGAAAAGAAATATTTGTCGAGTAGCTGCTCTTTTAGTTTTCATGAGCACGCTTGAAGCTCAAGCGCTTAAAAAAGTGGAAGGGACAGAAAAGTTTCAGGAAATGACTTTGACTCAAACCGTGGAACTTGAAGAATTTGAACAAGTTAAACTAAAATCCGTGGGCCATGCTTTAAGAAATAAGAAAGTAGCGTTCATGGATTTCAAAGTTTACGTTGTTGAACTTTTGATGCCAGTTGACGCCACTTGGAACCAAAAAGCCGCAGACTTCGTAACAGCATCTCCAAGCGGAATTCAGATGAGCTTCCTTCGAGATGTCCCCGCTGACAAAATGATGGATGCTTTCAGTGAGAGCTTAAAAGCTAACCAAGTTGATACAAAATCAGAGCCTGTGCAGGCATTTATAACTGCCGTTAAAAAGGTCGGAGATCTGAAAAACAAAGATGTTTTCCTGATCGCTCGTAAAAAGTCAGACAAAACTGACTCGGTTCTGCTTCTCATTCCAGGTCGCGCAAAAGAGATCATAAGCGGTCCCGCTGGATGGTCTGACGGAATCATGAAAATTTGGGCAGGAAAAGCTGCGGATGCAGGACTCGAGAAAATGCAAAAGGAATTGTTTAAGTAACAACTCCTTTTGCATTTTTGAATAGAAAGCTATCAGTGATCAACTGGCATATGAGGTTGATATGGTGGGTTCAAAGAAAGAGGATCCTGTGAAGGAAACTCTAAGTTCAGAGCCCACTTTAAAACTTCATCAATATGTTCTACGGCATGCACTTCTAGATCATTTCTGACTTCATCTGGTAGTGATTTAAGGTCCTTTTCATTGTACTTAGGAATTAAAACTTTTCTAATTCCACCACGATGAGCTGCCATCAATTTTTCTTTGATTCCACCTACCGGTAACACCGAACCTGCTAACGTAATTTCACCCGTCATAGCCATATCAACAGGTACTGACCGCGCGGTTAAAAGCGAAGCAAGCGATGTAAGCAAAGTTACACCAGCGCTTGGCCCGTCTTTAGGTGTCGCACCGGCTGGTGCGTGCAAATGGAAATCATATTTCGAAAAATCAAACCCTGGATTGAAAAACGCCATTCTGGATTTCAGTAAACTCAGCGCGATTGAAGCTGATTCTTTCATGACATCACCTAGTTGCCCAGTCAGAGTCAGTCCACCCTTTCCCGGCATCAAAGCTGATTCAATGTAAAGAAGGTCGCCACCAACAGGCGTCCACGCAAGTCCTGCAACAACACCTGGCATACTTTGAGCACGAACTTTTTCAAAAGAAAACTTTTCTTGCCCTAGAATGTCCTCTAAGTTTGCAGTTGAAATCTGAATCGGAGTTTTTTCCCCTTTTACGATACTACTGCTGGCCCATCGACAAATCTCGGCAATTTTTCTTTGCAGTTCACGGACTCCGGCTTCTCTTGTGTACTTTGCAATGACCGTTGTTAAAACGTCATGATCAAGTTCGATCTGACCAGGTTTTAGTCCGTGTTCTTTCATTTGCTTATCAAGCAAATGCTGTTTTGCAATTTCCAACTTTTCTTTCGAAGTATAACTTCCAAGTTCGATCACTTCCATTCGATCTAAAAGTGGACCTGGAATTCCCTCTAAAGAATTTGCTGTTCCAATAAAGAACACCTGCGACAAATCAAATGGAACATCTAAGTAATGATCAAGAAATGCAGTGTTTTGCTCTGGATCTAAAACTTCAAGCATTGAACTTGCTGGATCACCAGTAAATCCCCGGGACATCTTATCAATCTCGTCCAGAATAAACACAGGATCCTTTTCCCCGGCTTTTTTCAACGAAGATAGAATTCTTCCAGGCAATGCGCCAATGTAAGTTCGTCTGTGGCCTCTGACTTCGGCGTCATCTCTGACACCACCAAGACTTGCGCGAACATATTTTCGACCCAAAGCTTTTGCGATACTTTGCCCAAGCGAAGTCTTACCGACACCTGGAGGTCCCACAAATAATAAGATTGAACCTTTTTTTCCTTCAGTCAGGCGATACACAGCCAAATGCTGAAGAATTCTTTTTTTAATATTCACAAGTCCATTGTGATCATCATCTAGAATTTTTTGAGCTTGATTTAAATCAATTTCGTCAGACCCTGATGATTTATTCCAAGGCAGCCCCGTTAAAAAATCCAAGTGATTTTTTACGACATGATACTCTGGCGAACTAGCCGTCAATTCCTCAAGCCGCTTGAGTTGAGCATTCGCCAATTCTAAAGCCTCTTCCGGCAAATCTAAATTTGCTAATTTCTTTTCGTACTGATCATGAGCTTTCCCTTCGCCACCTTCTCCCAGTTCTTCTTTAATCGCTTTTAACTGCTCGCGAAGAATTTGCTGGCGCTGTGACTGACCAAATTTATTATTTAATTTTTGGCGAATATCCGCTTGCACGCTTAAGTTTTCTTTGAGCGATTGCAAGAGATTCAAGATTTGCATCGAGCGTTCTTTAAGATGGGAGTTTTCTAAGAGACCCTGTTTTTCATTTAGCGGAAAGTCGGCATGAGCTGAAACAAAGTAACCCAAATCCTGAAGGTCTTCGACGCCTTCGATTGCTTCAATCACAGGCTCCGCCTGAGGCGCAAACAATTTAAGCGTCTCAACCGAAAGCTCTTTCAAGCTTTTTAATAAAGCCTTTTCAACTGATTGATCTAAATTTTTTAGATCTTCAATTTTCTCGAATTCAGCTCCGTAATAGCCATTGTTTTGTCTCCAACTTAATCGACGAATTCGATCTACACCTTTAACGACAATATGATATCCAGACTCTGCATTTCCGCGAACACTTTCAATTCTGACAAGTGTCCCAACTGAATGTAGATCGCTTTCTTTATCAACATTATGTGCCGGATCAATCTGAGTAAAAGTGACAATCCAATTATTATTTTGAAATGCGTACTGAAGCGCTTTCAAACTTTTTTCTCGGCCTACGCGGAGCGCTTGACTCACGCCTGGGTAGAGAACCGTATTTTTTAAGGGTAATACAGGAACAAACCCAGTCGGAAATGACATGAAGACACTCCTTTGTGATAATCCATCATTACAAGTGATTAGAGCTAAAAGTTGCCCCCATCACTTATTATAAAGGTGTGTCGTCGCTATAAACTGTCAAGACAGGCTCCGGTGTTATTTGGCAACCTGAACGCTTTCAAGGACTTAAGAGAGTGTTTAATGAGCTGTTTGATTTGATTTGATTTGAAAATTAAAATTCTTCAAAAACAGATCGCAAGATGAAATTTTTAAGTTCTGATTTGATACGCGGTAAATTAATAACTGGACCAAGCGATTTTGAATCGCTCCAAATAAAACAAGCGTACATTTTCCAGGTCGAAGAAAAAAGATAAGAAAAGAACTCGGCTTTATGAACAGCCTCTGGCTTACTTTTTTTAAACAGCGTTAGAACCGTTTCAAAGAAAGATTTCATACCCCGCTTGCTCATTTCTTGAATGGCTGGATCATTTTCTAAATAAGCCCATAAGTTTATTTTATAATAATCTTCATGGCTTTCGATAAACGTTAAAAATGTTTCAAGCACCACCGCCAAGTGACCTTTATTCATTTCATGAATCTGTCCCAATAGGGGGCCCAGAAATTGATAAGCTTGTTCGTGATACTTACCGGCAATCCAAAGTCGTAGGGCATGATCCGTATCCCAACGCTCGATCAAGTAGTGCGCGGGCAACTTCGTAAGCAGTGCTGCTTTTTGCAAGGTCAAAGCTTTGAAGCCATTTTGACAAATAAAGCGGACCAAAGTTTCAAATTCAGTTTCTTTTAATTCTAAAAAATCTTGCTCAGTGTCTGGATAATTTTGACATCCCAATTTTTGAATATTTTCTAAGTACTGGCCCATCTGCTTCTGTGCCCAATTTTTTAACGGATGTTCATAAAATCTTAAAATCTCGACGAGCGAAAAAAATTCGTGGAGATCTCGGTCTTCGGAGGCATACTTCGGCAAGTCCTCAAAGAGCGGAGAAATCACTTCACCTTCGCTCATTTCGTCATCGCATGGCCAAACAAATGAAGTTGCAAGCCCACTACTTGTTCCTAAGATTTTCCCAGAGCCCGAAAGTGCCAAAGACAATCCTAATCCAGATTTTGTTTGCTCTGCTGGCCACCAAAACGAGAGGGCTTCTAAAAGGAAAAGTCGGATGCGATCAAGTTTAGGAGTAGAATTTTTTACGTCCAAAAGACCTAAATGCTGGAGACCCCTTAAGGAAGACATAACCTCTTCAGATGTCCAATTTTTCTTGGCCCATGATTTATCCTGAAGAGGCAAATTCTGAGATTTGCAAACGAGGGTTTGATAAAGAATAAACAAATCTTGCGGTTTCAAGATGCAACAGGCTCGTTCTGTAGAGGTTTATGTAAGGGTAACTAAACAATTTTACTCTGAAAAGAACTAATCCCGATAATGCTATGCATGAGTTGCACACCCTATAGACCAGTTCGCCCCTCCGCATTAAAACTATTTAATTTGCGGATTTTCTATTTATTTACTTTAAAATATTTTGCGACACGAAACGCGAGAATCTGTTCTTGCCCAGCTTTTGATTTTTCGAAAAAATCCGTATGTGAATTCTGATTTATTATCTCGCAATTCAGGATGCGATTGAATCAACACAATTCGACCATCACGAGACTCTAATCCTTCAATTACGCCCACAGGACTTCTTGCTGATACCTGAAAGACGGTACCCGCAACTGAGCTCTCTAAAGCTGACTGATGATGATAACTATTCACATGCTCCTGCGGTAAACTTTTAAGAATTCTCTCTAAGATTCGATTTTCTGTTTTTTCGAAAATCAAAGGATGAAAAGTTCCGCCTTTGTGAACAGCTTCTATGTTTAAATCATGATTCAAATCCTGATTTAGCTTTCCGCCCAGAGAACTAAAAACTAATTGAAGACCGCGACAAACTCCGAAAATGTTTCTCTCAGACTCAAAGTAGATAAAGCGCGCGATCTTTGATTCAAGATCATCCCGAAGCCGGTTTGTATTCACTGACCAAGTGATTTTTTCCCCGTACAATGCTGGATGCTTGTCAGCCCCACCCATAAATATGAAGAGTCCGAAATGAACTGCCAGCTCTGAATAGAATTTCTTTTCTTCTGCGGGATTGAGTTTCAATGCCGCGCCAATTGGGAAAACGAAAGTCTTCTCGAAATGCTTTCCGAAATTATTGACTCGCGGATGAACTTTCGCATGATCTTCAATTTTATTGGCAATCAGAAGGGCACGACTCTCAGCAAAAGTGGTTTGTGGCTTGATGGTTTGAACGAGGTCGCTATGGTTTGGAATCATGTCTTGAACGAATTCCGCCAATGCCGGATAAGCTTTTACATTTTTGAGGTAGGTTTCAGGAATCGTACCTTCCGGCAGAACATAGGTTGCGTTGTAACCTGCTGGTGACCAAAAAACCAGATCGGCTTTGGCTGAAACAACAATGAGAATAAGAAAAACAATTAAACGTATCACATTAAACTTCCTTACAATTTGCAAACCACAGTTTTAGGTCCAAAAGAAGTGGAGTTGTTTTTAATGGCTGCGGGATTAATCAAAAGCGACGTATTGCAGCCACTGTCTAAAAATTGATCAGTAGGCTGACTTGTGATTTCTTAAAATCATGCCATACTCAGCCCATGAATTTTGATGCTCAGTGGGACCGAACAGTTCTTTTAGAACTGACTCAGGAATACTCTAGAACTTGTCGTGACCGGAAGCTCAAGTTACGTCCGATTTCCATTCAGCTTTTTGACTCCCTCAGTCTTTGGGGTCAATACGATAGCTTATCTCGAACGATCTTTATTTCTCGAAAACTTGTCCAAAAGTATTCCTGGCAGGAAGTGCTCGGAGTTTTCAAACATGAAATGGCTCACCAATATGTTTATGAAACAAGTGGTGCAGAATATTTAGATAAACCCCACGGGGAAACGTTTCAAAAGGCCTGTCGAATTTTAGGGGTTCCATCGCAGTTTATGAAAGCCAAAGTAGGACTTCAAGAAGCTCCACTCAGCTGGAAAGATGAGCCAAGTGAAACTGCTGAAGAAAAAATGATTGATAAAGTTAAGAAGCTTTTAGCCTTGGCGCAATCAGCAAACGAACATGAAGCTGGCCTTGCAATGAAAAAAGTCCAGCAGCTTTATGCTCAATACAATTTAGACCGCGCCAGTATTTCTGATCGCAATCAGTATGTTCACCTCATTATCTCGCTTAAGAAAAAAAGAAAGAATGCCTGGGAACAAAGAATCATTAGCATTTTATTGGAATTCTTTTTCGTCGAAATTATCGTACTTCAGGAATTCAATCCCACTAACGGCGAAAAAGAACAAGCTTTCGAAATTATTGGAACCCGCGAGAATGTTTTGATGGCAGAATATGTTTATTTCTTTTTAATGAACCAAGTTGAATCCCTCTGTCAGAAAAACTCTGAACTGGTGCAATCGCAAAAATCTTCTTTTAGATTGGGGGTTCTAGAAGGATTTAGCGAAAAATTAAAAGATAAAGATTCTCTGGGTGAAAGCTCTGCTATTATCCAAAAAGCTTTAGTGAAATTTAAAAGTGATCCGCAACTAAAGGGATATTTGAAAGAAATTTATCCGCGGTTAACGACCAGTCGTAATTCTGCCCGAATGATTGATACGAACGCTTTTCAGGCAGGCCATCACGTGGGACGGAAACTTGCCCTAAAAAAACCTATCGAGTCTTCTCAAAAGTCGAGTCTGTTTTTAACTCGCACAGGCTTTAAATAAACGAAGTAACTGCCTTTAGTCTAACTTCGACGTTTCTGACTTAAGTCTCCGATATTAAAGTCCAGAATCATTTAGTGTTAATCACTATTAGCCGATAAAACTGCTGTATCATCATGACAGGAGACCACCGCCATGAAAAAACCATCTGAAGAAGCACAATCCCTTTCTGAAGCTATTGAAAAGTTAGAAAGTTACGGGACATCAGCTGCCAAAGGCTTCAAAGAAATATTAGAAAAAGACTACAGTGAAATCAAAAAATCTTTGGATAAATTAAAGCCCCACTTAGCTTCTTTGCAAGAAAGCCTTGAAGGCGAAGTTTATAAGAAAAAAGATCAAGCGGAAAAAAAGGTCAAAGAAAATCCCTGGATGGCGATTGGGATTGTCGGCATTATTGCTTTAGTCATTGGAATTCTACTTGGAACTTCTAGGAAAAATAAAGACTAAATGCAAAAGCTTCTGATGTACTTTCTTAAAGCTATTTCTTATCGCTTCGCTTTGACTAAGGCTAAGCAGCAAGGGGTATTGCTCTATTTAAAAACCCTGCAAGTCGCACGAAGAAGTCTTCTTGCTGTGATTTTAATCTTCGTAGCCTTTCAACTTATGTTGTTTGGATTTTTAGGTTCAGTCGTGTCTGGCATTTGGCTTCTACCTCTTGAAGATTTGTCACTCAGGATTTGGATCCTCTTTGGTTTTTTCTTATGTCTATTTCTTATTCCCTTTATTATTCTTCTCTACGCGTTTTCCGAAAAAACTTGGATGCGTATTTCTGGTGCTGACGACCTCGTCAAAACACATTTAAATTCTGCTGAATAAATAGAACTCAAGCTCGGTGTCTCATCTTGAGACATTTTATTTTTAGTTAATTTTTATACAGTCACAAAATTTGGATAACAAAATACGTCCTTCCGGATGAATCAGACATATGAGTTCTAATTATATTTGATTACAGAAGGTGCATCTCTTGCTCCGTATTGTGATATGAAGAATTTAACTCCAATTTTCGCCATTACTTTACTGACTTTAAACTCTGGGCTTGCAATAGCGATGAGCTGCAAAGACCAAATAAGCCAGGCCGGTGTGGTGGCTTATCAATCTCTCAGAACTGAGGTCGCAAGTTCTAAAACTCTGCACAGCTTGATGATTCAAGCGACGTCTCCGGGCGCATTGCAGTTGCAGGCTCGAAAAGAACTTCAAGCCGCACTCAAATTAGATGATATGAACTTTGATTATTTCAGAATTCTTTTTGAAAAAGATTTGAAAGCTGAAAAATCAATGATGGTAAAGATCTTCCCTGCGACGGATGGCGCCTTAATCGCGTATCCGTACGGGACCTCAGCTGTTCCCAAAAATCTCGTTTCTCAATTTCGAAAAGTTGATTACAGACAGTGGAAAAAAGAAAATATGGCACTCTATGCAAAAGATGTCGAAGTCACTGATGAAAGCATGCAAGCTGGTACGGGCTCTTCGTTAACTCGCAAAACTTACATGGAGAAAGTTCGTCAATTTCTAGGTATTGCACCAGGTGCAGAAATTGTATT
>JANPPO010000138.1:0-5719 GCA_031428555.1 Bdellovibrionales bacterium
GCTAAGTAAGCCCAAGTCATAAGACTTAACTGAAATGATCTTGTATCCCAAAGCGGGCGAAGTGTTGGCTGGTGAACTGCGAATAGACCTTTTGTAAATTCAGCGTCTCCCCAGCTTTCCATGGCATGATTATCTGGAGCAATAAAGTGAGCCCAGTTTCCTGACTCATCCATTCGGTCGCCAGTGTAAACAACAGTTTCAACTTTTTTCAAAGCTTCAGAAAAGCCAAACGATTCTGGTAACGAGAAGATTGGATTTACTCTGTGAATGATAAGAGTCTTGATTTCACCCTTCTTCATAGAATCGATGAGCTCAAAAAATCCTGACCAAGAGCCTTGGCTTGCAGCTACCCAATGGTTTGTCGAATCAACAGTTTTTCCGTCGTTACCCAACACACTATTTAAAAAGTTAACTGCGATTTGAAGGCTTAATGAATTTCCGTTCATTGTTGGAAGTCCGCCGGCAACGATTAAGCTTTTACCGCGGTTGTCCCAAAGGTCTTGTGCAATCTGTGCGAATAAAGCTGATTCCATTCCGATTTCAGAAGGAACGTTTGCGTATTTTTCTAATAAAGTTTTAACGCTGCCTTGATTTGCGTACGACGAATTACCTAAGCGAACCACGATTTCATGAGCTAAACCCAAAACAACAGATAACTGGTGGCTTGGCTTAATTCTGATTCGAACGTCAGCGTTTGCTCCAGTTAATGAATAATTTGAATCAAACATCACTAAACGAGTCATGTTTGCTAAATCTTTTCGCGCTTTTGAAAATGAACGACTGTTCGCCGTTGGCGCGCCCCAAGTTCCCAAGAAATCCGCATCAACAGATACGATCATTTTCGTTTTATCAAAATGATAGTGAGGAAAAACAGAATCACCGTAAGAAGCGTTTTGGCCTTCAACTACGTCTGAATGATTAAGTGTTTCCCAAACATAGTGCTTGCCACCGAAGGCTTGATTGAATTCATTAATGATTGATCGTGTAGATGGACTTGCAATTTGCCCCGTCAGCACAGCAACGCGACCTTTTTTAAGGTTGGCTGTGATCTGATCATCCATGTCATCCCATTTAATGTGAATGGTATCTTTGTTTGATCTTTTTTCGTTAAAGATATTTTTGCGAGGTCCTTTTAATCGTTCAGGATCATAGAGGCTCATCAAACTTGCTTGAGCTCTTGCAGACGTTCCACCAAGTGTCAGTGGAAATTCTGGATTACCTTCAACTTTAATTGGGCGTCCTTCGCGTGTTCTAACAAGAAGACTTAAAGGCTCGATACCATCAGAAGCTGCGCCCGAGTAATAATTCGCAATACCCAAAGTGACTTCTTCAGGTTGCTTTGAATAAGGGATGATTTTTTGAACAGGTCTACGAACACAACCCGCCGTTGCCATCGCAACTGAAGCACCCATCAGTTTAATAAATTCACGACGAGCCCAGCCTTCTTCTTTTTCCCCGCGAAGTGGCGAAGATTGGAATTCAGCTTCAGCCTGTTTCCAGAACTGAGGATCATTGTTGTAATGCTCCAAGTTCAGCCAAAATTCATTCTGCCGTTCAACTTGAGGCCGAGCCGCTTTTTTCGCTTCAAGCTCTGCATCTGTGTGCGCGTGGTCATCATGATTGTGATCATCATGATTATGGCTGTCGCCATGCGTGTGATCATTTTTTTGAGCGTCGTGTGTGTGACCAACTGTCGATGTGTCTAATTGATCATTTTGATATTCTGACATGCGCTTAGCCTCTTAGTAGTGACAAGTTGAGCAGTTAAGTGGAGCTTTATTTTCTTGTTGTCGATGGCAGTTCACACACCAACCCATAGAGAGGTCAGAGTATTGATAAACCTTCTGCATTTTTTCAACGTTCCCATGACAAGTTTGGCAGTTTACGCCTTTTGTAACGTGGGCCGCGTGATTGAAACGCACGTGATCCGGAAGCATGTGAACACGAACCCAAGGAATTGATTTCCCAGCGTCATAAGCTTCGCGCAATTTTTGAATATGCGGCGAATCTGTTTTCACCTGAAGATGACAATTCATACAAGTTTGGAGACTTGGAATATTCGAGTGCTTCGATCTCTCCACCTGATTGTGGCAATACTGACACTGAATATTGTGTTTCCCCACATGCACCGAATGATCATACGGAATGGGTTGTTCTGGCTGATAATTTTTGTTGTAGCCGAAACTTGGTTGAAATTCACAACCAGCTAGAATTTGACTCATACCAAGAGCCAACACAGCTGCGGCCAAAAAACTTGAGAGTTTTCGCATAGCTTGACACACCTTTTAAGGAAGCTGCGTAACAGCCTCCAGTTGTTTTTAGATTTCGATTCACATTTAAAGTGTTTTAAAGCCTTGCGGCAAGTGCTTTTTGCAAACGTAATGAGAAATTAGAAACAGCAAAGCTTTTCATATTTGCTTTGTTTTTACGCAATGTAAGTAGAAACGAACTTCGCACCTACATTGAATTCGAAAAAGCCCCATGACATTGCCCAGCAATGTTTCGGAAAAGCCACAACCACAGCGCGATTCCCGACATTATCATAAGCTTAAAACCTAGCGCATAAGAATCATTTTGATCTGTTCTTCTATTTGCGTTCTCGGCATGGCACCCACAATTAAGGTTTCATGGAGTTTGCCGCCTTTAAAAATAATAGCAGTTGGGAAGTGAACTGTTACATTTCTCATGTAGAGTTCTACTGAATTTAGCTTCAACTTAGATGAGGGAATTCCGTATTCAATCGACATCTTATCAACTTGAGTAAGCTTACATCTTGGATCCAAGAGTGGAACAAATTCAAGATTCATTTCCCGCGCAACGTCACGAAACCATTTATAATGTTTTGCTGAATAAACCATATCCGGTGACCAGACATAAATAAGTCCTGCGCGTTTCGATGATAAGGTCTTTGCAAGTTGCTTGTCGTCATACCAATCAGAGAGGCTATCAGGATTAAGCTTTTTAAAATCAAGGCCCGGTGCAGGTTTCAATTGCGCTTGGCACTGGTCCGAAAAATCAATTTGTAAGGTTTGATTAGCATCCACTTGAAATAATCTGGGGTTTCCCACACCATCGACTGAAGCTTCCAGCCAAGTTCCAAGCATTATGGTCGGAGTTCGAAATGTTTTTCCACCTTGCATTGCAGGTGCCTGCTCGACCCAGTTTTCTTCCGAGCCTCGCAAAAGAAGCTGGTTTGAAAACTCTTGCTGACATTTTTTGATAACAAGACCCCCCGACTGTGGACCTCTCAAAAGCTGAGTTTGATTTTTCGTATTTTTAAATTTTTCAGATTTCACTGGCGATGCAATTGCTAATCCAGTGATCATAAACAATAAAATTAAGCCGATATTTTTCACTATTGTCTCGCTTTTTGAGTTTTTTCTGAACTATTTTTTCCGGAAGCTGAGCTTGAAGGTATGCACTTGTTTGTTTTATCGCCCATCTGATTCGGGTCAACAATAGAGAACCCTTCTTTTGTCTTAAAGATAATTCGACCATCCCGAGTAAATCCGGGATAATAGGGTTCCTCATCTTGATCAGTGGATACTTTTTTCGACACTTTACTTTTCAAATCATAAACATAAGCTGATTTGTCATAGCCAGTTGCCGCTCCGCCCTCGGTAGTGAACGTAATTTGTGGAAGCTTACCCGCTTCTGGATAACTAAAGCTTACTTTCGATCCTCGATAATCCGTTTTCGCGACACTTTCACAATCACCATTGGGCTTTACCTTAAAAACTTCAAGTTTATTGGCAACAAGTCCCGCGACATATGCACCATCTTTTGACTGGATAGGATTTATAAGCTGCAGCCTTGCTGTAAAAGCATACGTCTTAACTGCCACATCTTGCTTCTCGAGATTTAGCTTTTCCTCTAGCTGCAATAAAGAAGAGGTTTTAGCAAACTCAGCTTCTGCTTTTTTTTGCATTTTGAGCTTCGCATAAGCTTTATCTATCCCACTTTTTTCCTGAACTGAACTATAGGTAGTTGTGAACTGTTGAACCAATTCCACTAACTGAAGTCGAGTTTTTTCTTGTTCGGCTCCCGTTTGTTCCTGGTACTTTTTTGCAAGCTGTTCATGCTGGGCTCGTATTTTTGCTATTTGCGAATCCTTGGTAAGCCTATCATTCGCCAGCCTAAGCTCTTCTTCAGCTTCTGAGGTCTTCTTCCGAACGCTCTGAATCTCTGCTGAATTATTAACCTGGGCTTCAACCTGCTTGTGCTTTTCTTCAAGCTCAAAATATTTTTCTTTTAATAGTTTATATTGGGGACCATAGAAATCATTATCCATTTTATCAAGCGTACTTCTGAATTCAGTCTTCAATTTATCGAGTTCAGCCTGGGGTGCGCTACGCGATTTAGCTTCTTTTTCCGCCTTGTCATATTGCGACTTCATTTCTTCTTTTTTAGCATTGTAAGCAGCGTGAATTTCAGGTGATTTGCCATCTTTCGGCAAAATATTTCCGCATAGAATTTTTCTAGGCGACTTTGCTACACTGATCATTTCTCCGCTCGGAGAATGTTCCATTTTATAATCTCGATATGATTGATCTGAATAAAGAAGTGTTCGAACGGTCTTCACTTTTTTAGTGCTTCCCGATAGCTCAGCCGAACTCAAGTAGTACTGTCCATGATTAGGATCAGTATAAACCGGTTTCGCTTGCTGTCTGCTTGCATCTGCTGGGGGATTTAGCAACTGGTCAAAACTATAGTAGTCAGTTCCGCCAACAATTCCGTGGCTTCCTCCATCTTTTGGGGCCGCGATGTAATCCCATCCGCCACCCGCTGCCTCAACTGGATATGCTTCTTCCCGCATAGGGGTATTAATGCTTTTTGGATTTGATCGATCCGAAATATCAACAATTACTGATTGCTTGCCTGCTGTGTAAAGAACGTAATTCCCTGATGGATGGACACGGTGATAATGTCCTTCATGATTAAATTTAACAGTTTCACGCGCGGGAACACAATTAGCGAACGCATTTTGATTCATCAATAAAACAAATAAAAGACTCAAAGCAATCATCCTTGGTTGTGAGTATTTCTAATTTATTACTAAATTTTTTAAATGGCTATCACGATTGCCGCTAAGGCCGAGATAGAAAATAGAAGCTTTAAGGCAGGACATCTGTCTAGACGTCCTGCAGTTTCTTAAGCCGCAGTTTTAGCGCGCTCTCTGCTGACGAGCCATGCGTAGATGATCAGTAAAATGTGAGCGATCACAAATCCACTGACATACTCGAGGCCACCAGCGCCAAAACCGTAGCTGTGCAGGCCCGCGCCTAGAACGAAATTCACACCGTACCAAGCCATGATAACAAGTGAAAATGTTCCTACTCCACTTGCGATCATTCCGAAATCTTTGATCATCCCAACCAGGCGTCCGTGAAGAACTGCTACATAGCCAAGTAAGGCGATAAGAGCCCAAGTTTCTTTCGGGTCCCAGCCCCAGAATCGCCCCCAAGAATAATCGGCCCAAATACCACCGAGCAAAATTCCTGGCGCTAGAAACGCAATTCCAATTTGCATCGCTCGATAAATAGACTGAGCAATCGTTTTAATTTCTTCTTTATGTTTGGCTTCACCTTTGATGAAATAAAACAGGCCTAAATCACCTAAAGCCAAAGCTAAGAAAAATGCCGAGTAACTAATCGTGATAGTCAAAACGTGAATCGTCAGCCAATAGTTACTTCTCAAAACAGCTTCCAATGGCTGAATC
>JANPPO010000139.1:0-12715 GCA_031428555.1 Bdellovibrionales bacterium
TTAAATATCGTCTATATGGGACAAGGAGAGCCGTTACATAATTTTGATTCAGTTAAAAAATCAGCAGAGATTTTTATTTCCCAATTTGGACTTAGCTTAGCTGACCATAAGATCACAATTTCGACATCTGGATACTTGCCAGGTTTAGAAAGATGGAAGAGTGAAATGCCAGACGTGAATATCGCATTGTCACTTCATTCACCATTCACTGAAAAGCGAAATGAATTAATCCCCATCAATCGAAAATTTCCGCTGGAAGATGTTCTACGATTTGTTGATGCAATACCAACTGGAAAGAAAAGATTTGTTACTTACGAGTATTTATTAATTCAAGATTTTAATGATTCAAAAGAAGATGCTCAAGCTACTGGGCAATTGCTTGAAGGAAAAAAAGCTTATATCAATCTGATTCCTTTCAATCCATTCCCTGGATCGAAATTTAAAAGACCTACGGCAGAAAAAGTAATTGAATTTAAAACAATTTTAGATGAATACAAAATACCTACGACGATTCGCACAACAAAAGGCGATCAGATTTTAGCTGCATGCGGACAATTAAATACGGGAAAGTGAAATACATTCTTGTAAATGTAAATCAAGTCCAGAAAATTACTTAGATTCTTACTTCACACGACAGTTTAAAAATGCCTATAATTATGTCATGAAGTTAAAGAAACCATCATTAAAACAAATCTTAGTATCATTAGCAGTTTTATGGGCCATTGGAATTAGTACTTACTTTGTACTCCTATCAATGGAACCACAGATTCCTATCACTGAAGTTATTGAGCTTCCACCACCAGTTCCACCTTCAGTTGAAGAAATGTATCCACATTCAATTAAACCGCAGACAACTTTATTTTCTGCACTACGTGCTCTAAACGTGTCGCCGCAAGTCATAAGTGAAGTGGTAAAAGCGGCTAAACCAATTACAGATTTAACTCGGATTATGCCGGGAACAAGATTTCAATTAGTTGAAGAAGTAACGCCCGAAAAGAATTTAAGCGAAATTAATTTTCGTTTCTCTGTTAGTGAGTCACTCAAAATAAAAAAAATAGATAGCGCCTGGGTTGCAGAAAAAGTAATCGAAAAAGTCGAAACGAAAATCGTTACGTTTGCAGGGGTTGTAGTAACAAGTCTTTGGAAATCTGCTGAAAATGCGAAAATGGATCCAAACTTAATTTCTGATCTCTCTGAAATTTTCGGTTGGCAAGTAGATTTTTCCAGAGAAGTGCGAGTTAAAGATCGCTGGCGTTTATCTGTCGAGCAGAAATTTATTAAAGGTCAGCCAGCGGGCTGGGGATCAATCGTAGCTGCAGAATACGAGAACGCCGGAGAACTCCATACAGCTGTGCTTTTTCGATTCAATCAAGGAGACTCTGGATATTTTGCGCCAGATGGTTCGTCACTTCGAAGAATGTTTTTAAAAAGTCCGATTAAATTTGGTCGCATCTCTTCTCGATTTTCAAAAAGTAGATTTCACCCTGTACTCAAAATTAATCGTCCGCATTTAGGAGTCGATTATGCGGCACCGACTGGAACGCCGGTTAGAGCAGTTGGCGATGGCGTTGTCACCTTTGCTGGTTGGATGGGCGGCGGTGGAAAATCAATTAAGATGAGACATAACTCTACTTACGCTACCGCGTATAAGCATCTCAATGGGTATGCAAAAGGAGTTAAAAACGGCGCAAGAGTTCGCCAAGGACAAATTATCGGCTATGTTGGCAATACGGGTTTATCAACGGGTGCTCATTTGCATTTCGAATTTTATCAAGGTGGTCGGTACATTGATCCATTAGGAAAAAAGTTTCCGTCAGCCGAGCCAGTTCCTGCGGAATTAGTCGGCCAATTTAAAACTGAAGTGCCAAGCTTGCTATCGAAGTTACCTTCTTGGTCAGTGGCTGCAGAATCTGCTCGCAGCTCTGCTTCAGATGCTGCAGACGCAGGCGAAACAGTTAGCTTCTAGGTGCTTTAATATTCAAGTACGGGGCTCCACGCATCAGAATTTTTCGGTTGATCTGGGAAAAGATAAAATTTTGTTCCGGCTTTTGCCATATCACCAGCTAAATCTGGAGTAGCAATCGCTAACCCACCATTTAAAAGCGCATCAAGTGAATTTACTTTTATATCAACCTTTAATAGACTCAAATTCGCATGAACTGCAACGCGGCTCCAGAAGTGAGTGTTTGTGCGTATCAACTTTGTGAACTGATTATAGATGTTCACTTGCACAACTACTGACCGGGCTTGTTTTGATAAGCTCACTTTTGAAACGAATCCGATTTTAAGTCCTCTAAAAGTGACACTGTCGCCGACGCTGACAGATCCGACATGTTCTGTTTCAACTATGTAGTAACTTGTGTCTTCTAATGCCTCACCGTAATCAACACCGATTTCACCTTGAAACAAATCTTGAAAGCGACCGTTTGCGGCCCCTGGTCGAACAGTAATATAATTTCCACCGACAAGAGTTTCTAAACCACTAATACCTCTAAAATTAACTTTAGGTATAACAAGGGAAAACTTAGAATTTTCGACGGCAAAACGCTCGGAGCCTTTATCAAGCTCTACATGGGCAATAATATCTTTTTGATCATCGGCAATCGTCACTTTTGTCACTTTACCAATTGCGACACCTTTAAATCTGACAAGAGTGCGGTCTGGTTGAATTCCCATGCCCTCATCAAATTTAATCTCAATCACTTCGCCTTTTTTTTCATAATGCTGACTCAGAAGTGCAAAAGTAATGAGAATTGCAAAAAGCGGAAATATCCAAAGATACCAACCTGAAAGTGCAGAAATGAATTTACGTTTGATGCTCATCTTCAATTTTTCCTAATACTTGGGGTTTAAAGAATGCAGAGGATAACATAGTGAAAATAACGACTAATGCAAACAGCACTGCGCCTGGTTCAGCACGAACAGTTGCCATGGCGCCTAACTTCATGATGGCAACAAGTACGGCTAGCAGATAAATATCAAGCATAGACCAGCGACCAATTGCCTCGACAGTATGATAAAGACCAAGTTTAAATTTTGTATTTTTATGATTCTTTGCTGTTAATCCTAAATAAAAAAGAATCAAAAGTTTGAAGAATGGAATCAGCATACTGGCTAAGAAAACGACAACACCTATGGCCCAAGAACCACTTTCCATCAGATCAACAATTCCACTCCAGATGGTTGTAGAGTGCCGATTTCCATACATTTCGATCGTCATGAACGGAAAAATATTTGCAGGAACATAAAAAATAAGGGCTGTAAGCGCAAAAATCATGGTCGGCGCCAGAGATAAAGGTTTTGAATGAGGAGGTCTAGATTCACTCATGGAGACACAGTACAGTATCCTCTGTGCTTAGTCACAGAAGTTCAGCGAAAAACCTTCCAAATTAAAGATTTTAGGGGTTTTCTCTGCAAGAAGATCGAATGCGTTAGGCCTTATTATCTCAGAAATTAGTTTATAAGCAGAACAATGTTAAAAACCAAATTGCTTTGCGAATTTTAAAACGTCAGAATTAGGTAGAAGTATTCCCTTCATAAAAGAGGGGAGATTTAAACAAGATTTAAAGCACAACTTTGGGAAAGTATTCTCAAGTTGAACGAAAGGATTCGAAAGATGAAAATTCCTAAAACACTCAGTCGATTTTGTGCCATTTTTATGGCGGTAGTTTTGACTAATCTTCCTGCGCACGTTTTTGCTGGTTCAAAAATGATCCAGACAAATGTGGTAGCTGCGGATTTGAGCAGAACTCAAGCACAAGCTCAGATCCAAACTCTTTTGAACAACTCGGATGTAAAACAAGCATTAGTTGATCAAGGCCTTTCACCTGAAGAAGTGAACTCTCGTATTGCAAACTTATCTGACACAGAAGTGAAGCAGTTAGCTGGCCAAATGGAACAAGCTCGATACGGTGGCGATGTTTTAGTTACTATCCTAATCATTATTTTGATTATTTTCTTAATTAAACGCATCTAATCTTATTTTTGGATTCTATGAAGTTAATTCTAGGAATGTTTGTAGTAGCGGCTCTCACGGGCTGCGCTACAACTGCCAAGCAGACAGAAATATTTTTTAAAACTTCAAATCAGTTGCCGCAAAAACAATTGATTGAAGGTGTTCCGTTTATTAATCAGGAAGCCGGTCAATGTGGTCCCGCGACTCTGACCATGGCTTTCAACTGGGCAGGGCATCCAGTTAAAGTCGAAGATGTTTTACCTCAAGTATTTAATCCTAAAATGAAGGGTACTCTTCAGGCTGACATGATTAGTGCCAGTCGACGAAATGGGCTTATAGCAATCCCCATTGAAGGTGTTGACTCTTTACTTACAGAATTAGCAGCAGGAAATCCTGTTATCGTTTTTGAAAATCTAGCATTTAGTTGGTTACCTCAATGGCACTATGCAATTGTTTTTGGATACGATCTGTCTCGAAAAGAAGTGATCATGCATTCGGGCCCTGAAGCTAATAAGCGTTGGGATATGGAAAAATTTGAACGCTCATGGATGCTGGGCGAATACTGGGGTCTTGTTGTATTACCTTCAACAAAATTGTCGGCAACAGCTGACGAAGTTGCTCATGTGAAAGCGGCATCTGCGATTGAAGTTGGGCCCTTTAGTCGGGCAGCTCAAGAAAACTATCAATTAATTCTTAAAAAGTGGCCGACCAGTTTGGGTGCTTTGATTGGACTTGCTAACTTAGCATTTGAGAAAAAAGATTATAAAAGCGCTGTATCTCATTTATCTAAAGCGACGGAAATTCATCCAAGCTCCGCTTTTGCCTGGCATAACTTAGCGGTAGCTCAAGGAAATGCTCGAATGAAGAAACAAGCAAATAAAAGCGCACAACGTGCAATGGCCTTAGTCACACCAGAAAATCAGCAGATCTTTACCGAGAATTTGTCGGAATGGCTTTAAGTTTTTAAATTATTTTTTGGTATTATTCTTTTTATCCTCTGCAGTGGGCTTTTGCGGATTCTTTTCTTGGACCAAGTATCTTAAACCTAGAAACACACCATAATGATCAGCTTCTTCATGATCTCGGCTGGTTACTGAAATCGAGTAACGCGCTTCGCTGACAACATCAAACTTTTCACCTCTCCAAACTTGAGTTTGAAGGGCAAGGTCAAATCCATACTCGGTGGTATCTCGGGCCGAAGTGGGTAGCTCGGTGCCTGTGGGGAAGTTATTATGAACTACTCGGACATTACCCATAGGATAAGCAGAGTAAAGCGCTAGGGAAGTAGAGAGGTAGCGACTTAGCCACCATTTATACCCCATCGTAATGTGAATTACCTGCGACAATTCTGAAATTGAAAAGTCCCCATCGGTTCTTAAGTAACGCTTGTTCAAGTGAAACATAGCGACTTCAAGCGAGCCATGGTCGCTAACATCACCATTTACTATTAAGCCAATTCC
The DNA here is from genome assembly GCA_031428555.1 of Bdellovibrionales bacterium. GTDB lineage: Bacteria > Bdellovibrionota > Bdellovibrionia > Bdellovibrionales > Bdellovibrionaceae. The sequence goes on from JANPPO010000139.1 coordinate 5,416, forward strand.
AGGCATTAAAGGTGCACCAGCCTTGGTACTTGCTTCTTTAAAATTTGTTTTAAAAAAGTACGGTCCGACATTAGCCGTAACATTGCCCTCTTCAGGCAAGTAGCCCCAAGAAAAGCTAAATCCTAGAAGAAAAATGACAAAGAGCATATTTTTACACATTTTCATCAGAGAAGAGTAAGATTATTGAATGTGGAAATTCAATCAAAATCTTTCGGAGATATAGTTGTTTAGACTTTTCGGCTTGTTTTTTAAAATATCTCTTCTGATTTCGCTTACTAGTCTTTTGCCTCAGGCATTTGCAGAAGGTAAAAAATTGGATCCACTTGTCGAGCCCAATTTTGAACAAAGAATGATTCAAACTAACATTCAAGTTTCTGAATGGTTTGACGGCGTAGCAGAAGGAATTGATTTATTCTTAGTAGGTAAGCAGAAAACCAGAGATCGAAATCAAACTCGAGTTACGCTTGAACACACGACGTATTCTTTTGAAGATAGATCTTTAAAAAATAATTTCAGTCTAGGAATATTTCCTCGGTTTCCAAATTTAGAAAAGTACTGGGCCCTTAAGTTTACATCATATGATGAAAAGGAAAACCGTCGCGGAGCCCGCGCCAATTACGTTGGGCAAGCCAAAAGACGTCAAAATTACGGAGCTACGGCTGCTTGGTATCGAAAAATAGGAAACGTTCGGACTTCTTTTGAACCTCGTATTGAATTACAAGACCCTCTTAGGATTTCCCATTCACTTTCATTTGATAGCAGTGCCCAATTCGAAAATTTTGAAATCAGGCCTAAACTGGAACTTTATGCCAGCGCAAGAAGGGGACCGGGATTTTACCAGGGCCTTAACTTTAATTATTTTTTAAGCAAAATCTATACTTTGAGTCTAATTAATCAAGGTGACTATGTTGATAATACTAGAACTCTAAGCGTGAATAATGGAATTTCACTTGCCCATGATGTTAGTAAAAAGACATCTATGTCTTATACGTTTATGACAACTTCAACGAATCGCCCAAACTATCATTTAGATGGATATACTGTATCGGTATCGTTTAATGAAATGGTTTATAAAAAAATCTTTGATTATACGATTACCCCATATGTTGAATTTTTAAAATCGAATTCATTTACAGGGCAGGTTGGTGGAGTTCTAAATTTAAGACTGATGTTCTAAATTATCGCTGAGCTCGGTCGCTTGTTCCGCGTTTTGCGCCAAAAAATCTTTTCTTATTTCTTCCGCCACCGCCACTGCCGCCACCAGCAGAGGGTCTTCTTCCGCCACCACCACGACTGCCTCTGTCGCCTTCTATCTGTGCTTTGGCCTTACCAACGCTCATGACGCGCGCATTAGCAGCTAAGTCAGAATGGAATGGATGTTCTTCGATAACTTCGATTCTTTGACGAGTGTCTTTTTCAATCGCGTTTAAATAAGATTTTTCTTCAGCTGTACAAAAAGAAATTGCATCGCCTTCAGTGCCTGCTCTAGCCGTGCGTCCAATTCGGTGTACATAGTTTTCTGCAATATTTGGCAGCTCAAAATTAATGACGTGGGAAATATTGTCGATATCAATACCACGAGAAGCAATATCAGTCGCAACAAGAACTCGAACTTTATCATTTGAAAAATCTGCAAGCGCGCGCTGTCGTGCTCCTTGAGATTTATTTCCGTGAATTGCAGCGGCTGAAATTCGGTTTGCCTCAAGCTTATCGACAACTTTATCAGCAGCATGTTTCATTTCGACGAAAACTAAAACTTTATAAAGGTTATTGTTTTTAAGTAAGTGAACAAGAAGACTTACTTTGTCTTTTTTCTCTACGAACATGACTGTTTGCTTAATTCGCTTAACTGTTGACGATGGTGGAGTCACTTCCACTTTTTTCGGATTTCTTAAAATCGTATTAGCAAGTGCACTGATTTCATTAGGCATTGTTGCAGAGAAAAATAAGTTATGTCTTTCTTTCGGCATTAACGGAAGAACGCGCTTAATGTCTTTCATGAAACCCATGTCAAGCATGCGATCAGCTTCATCAAGAACAAAAATTTCGACTTTATCTAAACGTAGGTGTCTTTGTTGAATCAGATCTAAAAGTCTTCCAGGAGTTGCAACTAAGACATCAACTCCGATTGCAAGATCTCGAACTTGGTGACCTTGTCCAACGCCACCAAAAATAACAGCGTACTTTTGTTTTAAATTTTTACCATAAGTTAAAAGACTTTTATGGATTTGGATCGCGAGTTCGCGAGTTGGAGTTAAAATTAATGCTCTTGGAGAGCGAGGTTCACGTCGGTTTTGACGTTCGCTTAAGATATTTAAAATCGGTAAGCAGAATGCAGCAGTTTTACCAGTTCCTGTTTGTGCAATACCTAACAGATCGTGGCCTTCAAGTACTAATGGAATCGCTTGCTGTTGAATCGGAGTGGGGGTGTCATATCCGGTTTCTTTGAGGGCTTGTTGAATTGGTTCGATAAGCTTGAGGTCAGTAAAATGAGTCATAATATCCATTCTTAGTAAGAGAAAGCTTTGTACCCTAGCCGTGCTATCCTAGTCCAGTTTGATTTTTGACCCGTATACAGAGAGCGAAAGCTTTGCATTAGTTTCATAATAATATTCTGAAAAATCCTCTCTATAATTTCTTAAGCTATTAGGATCGTCCCTGTATCTAGGGAGGCCCCGCTACTTATGCTGCACCTTAAGAAGGTTTATATCTTGAAGCTCCCATAAAACTTCAGTATTTTCCGAAAATAGACTTTTACAAGGAGCATATGTGATTTACGAACTTACGGTACCCCAGTTTACAAAAACTCTTCAAAATTTGATCCATTTGTTAGATATAGGCGTAAAACACGCTGAACATAAAAAATTTGAAGTCGATGTGCTTCTCCAATCAAGACTTGCTCCAGATCAGTTTAATCTTATCCGACAAATCCAGATCGCTTGTGATACAGCGAAGCTGGCGGCTTCTCGCTTAACTGGCAAAGAGGCGCCCAAGCATGAAGATAACGAAAAATCTTTAAATGAATTAAAAACTCGTATCGAACAAGTAGTTCGTTATTTAAATGGCTTTTCAAAAGCTGATTATGCAGGTGCTGAAGAAAGACATGTGTCGCAACCGCGTTGGGAAGGAAAGTATTTAACAGGAAATGACTACGTTATTCATCACGTAATTCCGAATTTCTATTTTCACGTTACGACTGCTTACGCAATTCTTCGCCATAATGGTGTAGAAGTTGGTAAAAAAGATTACTTAGGCGAATTGCCTTTCAAAAAATAAAACCTAAAGGGCTAACAGTTCAGTTAGCTTTTGATAGCGACGATTAAAAGGTTTCGAAAGAGAGAATTATTAGAATGAGCTTAAGCCAATATTTCGAAAACCTTATAAAATGTGTCGAAGAATCAGAAGACATTCATAACGGTGGCAAAGATAAAAATGGTTTTTATAAACCAACTCGAACAATTGTCCTAAGAAACCTGCAGTTATTAAAGGATCTAAATGAAAAACCTTTGGCTCGCCCGATGCTTAAAGCCGCTTGGCAAGCGGTCGTTGAAGAATTACCAAGCGAGTGGTTGATTTTAAAGCCAAAGGAAAAAGAGGATCTAAAGAAAATGCTTTCTGAAAGCTAAAACAAAAAGAGATCGAAAAATAAGTAGTCGTTATTATGTGTGCAGACAGGCAAATTATTAGCCTGTCATGCATTTACAATGTGCTATTAGGCACCTCTTCCCCTCTCGAATCCGAAAAAAATTGAAGTTCATTTTTAGGTACGCCATGCTTTTTTATGTACGCATAAACTATTAAGCATGGAGGATCCAAATGAGAATGCTATTAATTTCCTTAACGACCTTAGCTTCTGCCTTTGCAATGGGTAAAGCTTCTACAGAATACTATTTCCAGCCTGCAGCGGACGCTAACGCTGTCGAAGTTATCTATAATATGACGACTACACCATCTGAAATTGAAGATGCTGGTGTTACGGATGAACTTGATTCAACTGCAAACGATTTTATTGTTCGTTACATACGCGGCATTGATGATAAGAGCGCTTGGGGTGCTTATACATTCTTCGGGTCTCGTGAATATGATGCAAATATTGGTGGTGTAAAATCAAGTAACACAGCAGATGGCATGGGCGATATCCATGTGTTCTATAAGATGTTCACTGATGATCAATGGCACTTTAGAGCTGACGTCGGGATCAATACTGAAAAAGCTAAAAATGCGCTAGGTATTCCAGATAACCGTTCTACGGGTGGATCTAGTTTAAACTTACGCGGTGGTAGAATGTGGACAAAAGAAGCTTGGAACTACGGAGCTGACTTATCATATTTACTTTTGTTAGAGCGTACGACCGATGATGCTGCTGGTAATATTAAGGAAACAGGCGGCGACATTATTAAACTTGCTGGTTTCGGTGAGTATAATCACGGTGCAGGTTTTCTTGGTGCAGAGCTTGGTTATAACGTCGTAAATGAAATAAAGCGTAAAGCTGGTGGAGCGACCGCTACAACTGACCCAGAAAATTTCGTAAGCGCTGGTATTTATGGAACATGGGAATTCACTGAAATGGTGACTGCTTTAGTTAGGTTTGATCAGGCAATGCGCGCTGGTCGTGATATTTCACCCGGAACTGCGGAACAAAAAGCGACGACTGATACTGGTATCAGTATAGGCGCACGATTTAATTTCTAACTTATCTTGCTTAAAGCGGCTTGCCAATTACTGGTTAAGCCGCTTTATTATTCTCTAATATGATTACTGTCCATCATCTCAATAACTCTCGTTCGCAAAGAATTCTTTGGCTTTTAGAAGAACTCAATCTTCCTTATGAAATCAAAAAATATGAGCGCCACCCGAAAACGATGCTTGCTCCGCCAGAGCTGACGAAAATTCATCCATTAGGAAAATCTCCCGTCATTACCGACGGATCTATTACGGTTGCTGAATCGGGTGCTATTATTGAATACCTTGTTAATAAGTATGGAAACGGGCGATTAAAGCCTTCAAACAATAGCACTCAAGAAATTAGATATAACTACTGGCTTCACTATGCCGAAGGCTCTTTCATGTTCCCGTTAGTTTTAAGTCTTATTTTTGGAAGCCTACCCAAGCAGCCAGCTCCATTTTTTATAAAGCCGATTTTAAAAATGATTTCAAAAAAGTTTATGTCCAGTTATGTGGGTCCTCAAATTAATTTACATGTGGATTATTTAGAAGCCGAGCTTAAAAATTCAACCTGGTTCGCCGGAGAAGAATTTACCGCAGCAGATATTCAGCTTAGTTTCCCGATAGAAGCTGCTAGCGCACGTGGTGGCTTCGCTCAAGATAAGCCAAAGCTTAATGCCTATCTTGATAGAATTCATTCTCGGCCCGCGTATAAAAAAGCCCTTGAAAAGGGTGGGACATTTGAAATTTTGCGATAACAGGAAATAATTTAAAATGAGCTTACAGCATCCATTTTTTGATAAAATGCCAATTACTCAATTAAATTCGTCAACTTTTGATGAAGCATTAAAAAATAATGTGGATAAAATAGTGGGAATCTTTTTTTGGGGACATTCTTGTCCGAACTGCGACGTTGCGAAAAATATTTTAGCTGATGAAGTTGAAACTGTTAAATCGCTAGATTTTGATTGGTTTCACGTAAATGTTTACGAAAACTTTGAATTATCAACTCGATATGGATTACATGGAATTCCAACGTTTTTATTTTTTTATCAGGGTAAAAAGTTGGGAAAGATTTCTCCATTTCCAACGATGGATGCTTTCATGGAAGCACTTCATAAGTTACAAAAATCGACTTTTTTTGCAAACTCTTGATCGGGTTATTAAGTTCTAATTTTCTATCTAGAGAACAAATAAGAATACCAGCTCGAGACTTGGTCTTTAAAACCCAAAATTTTCGGTCGCTTAAGTTCTGATTGTAAAAAGTGAACAACTTCTGTTCGGCCAAACATCTGCGCGAACTGAAGTGCTGTTTGGCCGTGCGGATTCTGTTGGTTAATTTTTGCTCCAGCTTCTACAAGTAACTTTACAATAGGCAAAAATCCCTTAAAGGAAGCGCCTATTAAAATTGTATTTCCCAAATTATCTATTTGGTTAACATCAGGCTTCATTTCAAGAATCATTCGGACAACTGCTTCGTGCCCATTATATGATGCAAGCGTCAAGGCAGAATACCCTTTTACATTTTGTTGATTCAAATTTGCAGACGTTAAGTGAAACTTCAAATTTTCTAAATCGCCGTTGCGTGCGAATTCAAAGATAGAATCTTCTGGTTTCAATGTCTTTTTGTATTCTTGCCAATTACCCATATTTTTATGATTTCCTAGCCAGTGATAAGTTGAAAAAACGGTAATGCTAAAATTCCGAAGGCAAACTGTTTCGATTTTAAAGTTTGTAAAACAGGTTTCTCGCCATTGAAGATTTCAATAATGACAGAAGCCATCATGCTGCCACCAGCAAAGCTAAGAAGAAGTGGCAAGATACCTGCTAGCGACTGAAGTAAAACGCCAGCTAAAATACCTCCAGAAAGTTCTACTAGCCCAGAGCCGAAGCCCCCCAATAACGCAGCTCTTGGCGACCAGCCCATCGCTTTAAGACAAACGACCATCAGCAATCCCTCTGGAACATTCTGGATTGCGATACCACCTAAAATTGTAAGTGCGCTTCTCATTTCTAAACCTGCAAGTGCACCACCACTTGCTAGGCCCTCGGGAAAATTATGCAGCATTAAAACAGAAGCTAAAATCAAATGACTTGTCTTGAACTCAGTTGATGTTTTGAAATTTTCGACCGTATTTTTCATTAGATAGACCAAAGACATTCCAAGCATAGCTACTAACAAGATTTCAAAAACTGAGTTTCCAGAAGTTTGAGCTTTTAGTGCTGCTGGCCCAATCAGCGTAAAAGCCGATGCAGAGACCATAAGCCCAAGCGCGAAATCAATTGAAAGATTCCAACGAGTTTTAGACGACTTTAAATTCGAGAGTAGACTTAAAAGTACGCCGATTGAGGTCGACGCAAATGAAACTAATCCGCCAATTGTTGCTAACAGTAATACCGACATTTCGACCTCCTTTAATAGTATCAGGATCGTCGATTTGCCGATATAATGAAAATATCAATTTACTATGTGTCGATAGCCTTTAGCTATTGCTCTCGAATCGTGACTTAAGGGGGTCTATAACCTTAGTTTGAGATCTCTTCTCGATTGGAATAGCTTCTGAAGGCAGATGAGACAAAATAATATTATATACAGCGTCTATCAAAGGACGCTTTAAGAACGAGCGGTGGAATA
>JANPPO010000140.1:0-2991 GCA_031428555.1 Bdellovibrionales bacterium
CTGGCCTCTTACTGCAATTTCTTGTCCTGATAAATTTTTTAAACTCTTCACCTGAAGCGAGTTTAAAAATATGGGTTTAGCTTTTGGAAGCACTGCTTTGATCTGTTCGACTTGTTCTTTTGTCACAAGATTGGCTTTCGTCAAAATAATCGCATCTGCAAATTTTAAAGTTGAGATAGATTCACGCGATCGGCTTTTTAAGCCCTTAAGTCCACTAACAGCATCAATTAAAACGACGTCGAAATCTTTGCGAAGTCTGTGATGTTGGAAACCATCATCCAGAATAATAAAATCAATTTCGCTATTTTGACTAGCCAGAATGGCGGACTCCCACTTCCTGGGACCTGAATAAACTGGCACTTTTAAATTATTAAAGTACCAGCAAGCCTCATCACCCCAGGTTTGGGGGTTTAAAGCTTTTTCTTCCGTTAGCAGCGTCGATTCAACCGCACCTGCTTTATAACTTCGGGTAATAATAGCTGGCTTTAAACCTAAAGCTTTGACATCAGCAACTAACATTTTGACGAACGGAGTTTTCCCCGTTCCGCCAAAAGCCAAGTTCCCCACTGAAAAAACGGGCTTCTTAACTTTCACACTTTTAATAAATCCAAAATGATAAAGTCCGCGATGGAGGTTCGCGAAAAACCCATAAATGGCCGACAGCAAACTCATTTCACATACTCCAAAAGAATTTTTGAAACTCTTTCGTTTGCTCCCCGGTCTCCTAATTTCGATTTGATCGTCTTTAACTTTGCAACAACTGCATTTTTTGAAGCTGGATTTGAAATCCAATCACTTAGGATACTTTCTAATTCATCATCTTTAAGTTCCCATTGCAGTCTTTCGGGAACAGCCATTTCGCCTAAGATTAAATTAACCAAACCGAAATAACCTTTCACAAGCATTTTTGCCAGAATAGTTGTCAGAGTGCTCATGCGGTACATGATGATCATTGGTTTTTCAAGCAACCCCACCATCAGAGTCGCAGTTCCTGATGCAGCTAAAACAACATCCGTTAGATTAATCATTTCGTTTGGATCGGCTTTGATCAGCTGAAAAGAAGTTTTGAAATCATCTGTGTAATCTAGAATCTGCTCTTTTGTAATCGTTGGAGCACATAAAATTAAAATTTTAACGTTTGAATATTTCTTAGCGATTCGTGCGGCGACTCTTAATTGTTGAGGCAATAAGTTTTTAAGCTCGCCCCGTCTACTACCTGGCATCAAACCCAAGACAACGTCTTGATCCGTAATGCCGTAACGACTGCGCTGAAGTTTTCGATATTCAGGATCAAAATACTTATCATCTAATTCATCTAGTAGCGGATGGCCGACAAATTCTGAAGGAACTTTTCGACTTTCGTAAAATGAAACCTCAAATGGAAAAAGCAGAAGAGCTTTGTCACAATATTTTTTGATTGTTTCGACTCGATTTTTTCTCCAGGCCCAGACGGATGGACAAATGTAATAAATAACTTTGATACCCAGCTCGTGCATTTTTTTGGATAGGCGTAAATTAAATTCCGGATAATCCATGACGACCACAACTTTTGGTCTGCGACGTTCGGCTTCGGAAACTAATAAATCAAAAACTGCTTTAAGCTTACTATACTGAGCAACGATTTCGCTCATGCCGACGACGGCCATTTCTTCAGAGCGGCCCAAGATTTCAAAGCCCTCTTTTTCCATATCAAGGCTTCCCACACCAAAGGTGTGAATTTTTAAGCCCTTCTTTTTCCAGAGTTTAATTAAATTAAGTGCGTAATGGCTGCTTGAGGCTTCCGCTGCGACAAACATTATCTCTGGGCGCCCGGCAGTATTTACTGACTCCACTTTTCAATCATCGCTAAAGCTTTAAGGCCGTCTTCACCTGTCACGTAAGGAGCTTTGCCTTCAATGACAGCTTGAATGAATGAGTTTGTCTCTTCTTGAAGAGCATCCGCTTTTTCGACAGTCCAAATTTTTGTTGCCACTGGTTCTGGCCCTTGTGGATTTTGAACACAGTGTTGAACTTCCATTGTTCCTAAATGAGCCCACAATGTTTCGTTTTTCTTAACGAATTGTAACGATCTTTGTGGAACAACGCTAATTCGACTTGCAGTCAGAGTAGCCGTCATTCCGTTTTTTAATGTCGCGTGAACTTCTGCAAAATCCCAGGTCTGAGTAAAAACTTTTTTCTTTTCGACATGGAAATCTTTAATTTCAGATCCCGTAAGCCAAGTTAATAAATCCACATCATGAATCATCAGATCATGAAGGACGCTCACGTCAGCTGCACGAGTTTTAAAAGGTCCTTCCCGGCGTAAAACTAAAGCTTCAGGCACAAAACCTAACTTTTTCATTTCACGAATGGCTGGATTAAATCTTTCAACGTGGCCGACAGCTAATTTTAAATTTTTGGCTTTTGCTTTTTTAACAAGTTCTTCGGCTTGTCCTAATTCTGCAGCAATTGGTTTTTCAACATTCACATGAATGCCGTGATCTAAACACCAAAGGGCTAATTCATAATGCGCCTGAGTGGTTGCTGCAATCGTCACCGCATCGACTTTACCTTCAAGTTGCTGAAGGCTTGTAAAGACTTCGACACCTAGATCGCTTGCGATTTTTTTTGCACGATCTGCTGATGCATCGAAAACTCCGATGAGGTTTGCCTCTGGACAAGCCTTATGCTTTTGGGCGTGAAACTGTCCCAAATAACCAACACCTAAAACGGCTGTGCGAAGTTTTGTGCTCATAAATTTTAACTCTCCGAAGATTCGAGTGCGTCTGCCTTTACTCCGCGAGCAATGGCGATTCCACGTTTTGAACTTTTCACGAAATGAATCAAGAAATCAATATTGGGGCTTGGAGCACAATCGCTTTGGATTCTTGCAATAGCTTCGTCAACTGTGCCTTTACCCATGATCAGCATTCGAATAGCTTTATGAACATTTTGAACTTCATCTTTAGAAAAACCTTTTCTTAAAAGGCCCACTTTGTTTGTTGCACGGAC
>JANPPO010000141.1:0-2995 GCA_031428555.1 Bdellovibrionales bacterium
TTTAATATTTTTGATCGTTTTTGGTTTCTTCTTTTCAGTCACTAAATTCCAGGGTCCTTTGTTTAGGAAGTGAACTTATTGTTAACTAAAGTGGTTAGAAGGGAAGTTGTTCCACACAGGAAAGACCCCCAGGCCACATCAGCAAAAGTTAATTTTAAAGACCAATTTTGAATTGTCGCTAGATTAGTGAAATCATAAACACCGTAAATGATAAAACCTAAGCAGACACCGTAAAGAAAACTCTGGGTTAGTTCTGCAGTTCGCGGTAAAACAAAAACGACAATACCTAAAGCGAGGGCGAAATAGACCATGCCAGCTGCCCAAAGAACAGGCTTAAACTGACCATCCACGGTTCGCATGAGTGTGCCGAGTTCCGTGTGATAGAACTTTTTCATGATAAAGCCCAACCACAAAGAGTCGATAATAAGCAAAATAACAAGAGCTACTAAATATTGAATCGCAGGTTTCATATAACCATCATGGGTTAATTAATGAACTTCTGCAACTTCAACTTGTAACTCATTTCGTCTGAAGAAGGATAAAGTGCTGGGACTGTCATACTGAGCAATTTTATTCTCTCCTGACACTTTGTATCCTTTTTTAGTTAGAAGCCATCCATGAAGCTCTGCTGACTTCGCATAAACTCTTTCAAGATGATTCCCGCCCGTATACCAAATGACTGCCACAGTGTGGGCAGGGTGTTCGGTAATTGTTATTGTATGATCAAGCGGGGTGGGTGCAGTGGCGGGCGTAACACTATTTGGTAGGATGAATGACATCGTCCATGAATTATGGTTTTGCTCTTCTAAGACGGGGGTCGTCATTGGCATTTCCAATGTGGTGGCGTTTTCTCCGAACAAATATTGAGAAAGGCGTTGATAGCCTTCCTTCATTGCATCCTCGTATTTGCCAGTTACGGTAACTGAAGCCAAAGTCATGCGCTCGTATTGTCGGATTTCTTTATCATCTTCCATATCAAGCACTTGATATTTTGGCTCATCCGCTAAACGAATTCCAAAAAAGCCTGGAATGCTTTTTAGTTTTTCCGTTATCGGACTGCCTAATTTACTGCCACCAGAGGACTGAGCCATAAAAACTCCTTAATCTAATTCCACCATTATGATGGCCTGACTAGCTTTTGCCTGAGAACCCACGTTTGTTAGACCTAACGATTCAAGTGATTTTTTAATTCTAGAATCAGGGCTTCCCCACAGGTTGTTCAAAGTACTTGGTCTTACTGCCATGTTTACTGCTTCAACCGGAATTCTTTTATCTTTTGTCATAAGATAAGTTTGAATAGAATGGTTACGTTCATCAGCTAACTTTTTTTGATCATCAGATAATTCGCGAACTTCCTTTGTAGGGTAGGCTTTATCGGCCCAGCTGATAACTCGGATTTGTTCAATCTCACCTTGGTTTTGAACAGACTTAAGAAGCTTCTCTAATTTCTGTCGTGATAAAGGAGAAAGTTCTGCAGAGCCTTTGCGAAAAGAAATCTCTGTTAAAATTTGTGATTCATTCTCTGCAGCAAGCTGTTTTGCTTCCATGCTAACCTGAGCACTTGGATCAGCTTGTTTTTCTTTTTCAGTCTGAGTTGCAACATCTTTAGGCTTCGAAGAGCATGCTGCGATAAGAGAAGTCGCTAGGGCAATTTTAAAAATATTTTGTATCATAATGTTTTTCCTTTTTGGTTGGGATTAGGGAGTGATATTTCTTCATCAAGACCTTCAGGAATTTCATCCTTAAAGCCATTTTTAATTGCTTCATTCAACGCCTGGGCAGCGTTAATCTTAATTCCAGAAGTATCATATGAAAAATTAACTTTTGTTGCGACTGTTCTATCTTTCGCAGATCTGAAAATTAAATTTGCAGCTGCAGTAGAAACTTCAATGAGTCCATGCTTGAAACCTTTGAAATTTTCTTCATTCGCTACGATGTCGGCCTTCTTTAAAAACGGTTTTGCGTAACCTTCAATTTCACCTGCCTTAGAAATCGCTTCAGCATATAAATCAAATGTACCTTTAGTAATTGTTAGTGGAAGTTTATCTTTTAAAACTCCATTGGCATTTGGTAGTTGAAAGTCCTTAAGCTCTAGATCGACATCCCATGCCGGTGGAGTACTTAATAAGCTCAAGTTCGCAACTGCTCTTACCACGGCTTGATCGAAAAGTTTGCCCTGAATTGTAGCTAAAGTTCTTGGTGATTTTTCAGTGGGTGTTAAATTGCTGGCACGTCCTTGGATGTCAGTTAAGCGCCAGCGTTTAGCTTCTGGAAGTGAAATCACTTCTGCGAATTCAAATATTGAATTCGTAACAACAACGCGTTCGATCTTAACTGGAAAAATCTTTGCTGTTGCTTCCTTCGTATCTTTTTTAGCTTGTTCTTTAAATCGTTTAAAAGAATCCAAAACATTCTTAGTCAACACGACATCAATCTTATCTAACGTTATATCGGTAACCAATCGACCTTTAAATATTTCTCGCCAAGCCATGGACACATCTATTGATTCAACACGGACAAAGCGTTCCTTGTTTTCACCCTTAATCCAAAATTCGAAGCCTCGAATTTCGTAAGCACCTCGAATAATTCCAAGATTGAGGTCATCCAGGTGACCTGCATACACCGGTGAAAAGTCGGCCAAAAACTTATTCGTCTGTTGTAAAATTATGCGAGGGGCGGTGATTCGGATTATAATCGCCAAAACTAAGATCGTCCAAAAAATCGGCGAATGAAGCATTCGATTTAAAAACTTCATGACCCGTTCTCCTGAGCGCACAGAATATTCCTACCAAACTGACATAGAGCAAAATGAACACTCGATTGGTCAAAATGGGACATCAAAAGTGATTGAAATATCATGAACCTTGCCTGCTTTCGTTCTTAGAGGTAGCAGGCGTTTAGATATGCACAAGCTGTGCACAACTCGGCTTAATAAGGATGCTATGTCAAAAGACAAAGCATGTGAAAAGAAGCCTAGTTTGGCCTCTCCAAATCT
>JANPPO010000142.1:0-2890 GCA_031428555.1 Bdellovibrionales bacterium
TAATGAACGAACGCATGAGAATTACGGCAACAGGTGAAGTCGGTATCGGAACGACAACCCCTACTTCTCTTCTCTCTCTTGGAGGCAACGCTGCCAGAACGATGGGTATGGAACGCCATTCAACTGCTAACACAGCTGGCAATAGCTTAAGTGTTCGAGGTGGTGGCGCAACGACGGGTGCTACCGATAAAAATGGTGGTGACCTCATCTTGATGTCTGGCACGGCAACAGGCACTGGGTCTTCAAATATTCATTTTCAGACGGCGACAGCAGGAACGACAGGAACTGTGGACCGGGCACCTACGACAAAGCTCACCATCAGAGCAGATGGTAATGTCGGTATCGGCAACACAAATCCGGGGAATACTTTATCAATAAATACCACTGGTACTAATACCAATACCATTTATCAAAACTCTGCTACAGGAGGCTCTAATTATTTCATGCAATCAATTGGTAGCGGCACAGGTTTGGCCAGCCAAGTTGCTGGCGCTGGCTGGACGACAATCTCAGACTACAATCAGCCTTTTGCCATGTCCGCTTCAGGATATGATGGCTCTACTTTCCGCCAAATCGCATCTATTGCTATTCAAACAGAGGCCGGTATCGCCGCAAACAATATGCCGGGATCAATGTTGTTTCATACAAATGCAGGGGCAGCCCTTACTGAAAGAATGCGAATTAATAGCTCTGGTAATATTGGTATTGGATTACCTAACCCATCTCACAGGTTAGATGTCTCAGGGAATATCAGAACAAGTGGCTGTTTATACTACGCCAGTTCATCATTGGGCACTTGTGCTTCGGACGAGCGAATTAAAAAAGATGTTCAAGCTTTTGATTTAGGATTGAATACATTGTTAGGAATTAATCCAGTTAATTTCAAATATAACGGTCTGGGTGGAGTGCCAGAAGATGGCGTGACTCAACTCGGTGTGATCGCTCAAGACGTTGAAAAGCGGGCTCCTCAGCTTGTTAAGAGACAGATGGTTAAGCTTCATGAAAACGACTCTCAAGAAACTGAGATCAAGGTTGTTGATTACGGTGCTTTCACTTACGTCATGATCAATTCGATCAAAGAACTTTATGCAAAATGGTTTGCAGATCATAAAGTGCTAGAGCAACAAGCTCGCCAAATTGCTTCTGTCAAAGAAGAGAACGCAAAATTAAAAGCACAGGCTGCGCAAGAGAAGTTAGCAAAGGATAAAGAAATTGCGGATCTGAAAGCTCGTATGGAGAGATTAGAAAAATTACTTCAAAAGTAATTTTTCTAAATCTCTAACTGCTTAATTTATGACTTTTTAAAATCACGATCGAGAACGGTCTTTCGACCTTCCCCGCGAGCTTGATCTATCGCTTCATCACACGCCCGTCTCACAATATCAGATAAAACTTCCATGACCGTTGCAGAAGTATTCATCTCACTTCGCGCGTGAATGTAATCTTTTAATTTTGATGCGACGATGAGAATATCCCGAGGGATTTTTGCTGAGGATGAGGCTTGATTGATTCCAGGGCTGCCTGTAACGATTTTTCTTCTGACAGGTGAATTGGCATCACTAGCTTCACTTGAACCTGTTAACGAGGCGCTAGGACTGGCTGCGGCTTGCGTAAGCGGGGCAATCTTCTGAATCCCACCGGCGTCTCGGTGGCGCGCGGCTGGTAAATGAACTTCGAAGCAAGGCATAGAGCAAAATACATAACCTGTTCGTTGCCCACTGCAAGTCGAGACACTGCAAATATAATATTTCGCACCGAACGCGATGGGCTTTTTGCACGAGCTACATTTTTTCCAAAAAGAATCGGGATTCACTTCCATATATAAAAACTTCTTCCTGCTCGATCGCGTGAGACAATGAGCCTTTAAGTTAGACCCAAATTTTTGCGGCTTCAACGCTTGTCGCAATACAAAGAGCGTAGCGCTAATTGGGATTACGATCGAGCTATTTTTTAAGCAGAATGGGGCCAAAAGCCACTCATTTTGTGCTAAAGCACCAAATTTTGGAAATTCCATTGACCCCATTTACTAGTCGACGTGTCGTTAGGATCGAGGGGTAGTCAGTTGATTAAGCTTAGTCTTTTTATTTCAGCTTTCTTTTTTTTTCCATTGCTACACGGAGCTCAGAGCAATGCTTCGAAAAGTAATTCGATGAAACTGAAATCCGCACGTTCAACCCAAAAAAGCCCTGCCTCAATTGCGACATCCAGCATAACTTCCAATCGAATCAATAACCAAGTTTCGCATAAATTTTCTCCGAAAAAACAATGGAGCTTGGTTGTTCCCTCATTTGTGATTCACGGAGTTCGCCCGACAACAGAAGCAAGTTTGGTGATGCCTCGTAAGATGGATAAAAATGGTGACGGCGTAGTTACTCCGGGTTTGGGAATGAAGTACGAAGGCCCCGATGGTCAGCTGTTCGTTGCGGGCATTGTAAAGGATTGTTACGATAATCTGGCAGGTGCAATTCAATACGGTTACTATTCAAATTTTGGAAAAAGTTCGAGCTGGGGCCTAACTGCAGGAATTTACACAAGAGAAACTCCGATTTACTGCGAAGATATCGATTACGGATCCTATAAGGCCAGAGAATGCTACTCGATGGATAAATATCCTTGGATGTACGAAGCAAAAATAAATGGAACACCGATTGATATTATGCCGATGCCATTTGTCCACTACTCCACTGCCCTTTATAGCGATGCCGATCTCAAGATAAATTTTAAAATGATGAGTAATATTATTCTAAATGAATTTGCCATCGCAGTTCCGTTTTAACCGCTTCAGCCCTGAACTTCCCGCCTATTCCTTTTCATTTTTTCTTTTCACGTGAGTGCGCTTTGACATAATTCATCTTGGCATTTTTGTGTTTCAAAACAGCGCTTCATTTTG